>JBDSOM010000147.1:0-15146 GCA_039914785.1 Novosphingobium sp. | reverse complement strand
AAGCACTGTTCGGACACCGACGTCCTCGACGAGAGTTTGCGCGATCGGTATCGCGGCCACCTCAACGATTTCGTGGTGGCGGGAATCCTGGTGTGACCAGCCGGCCACCGCAGCAGCATTGGCATATCGGCGTGATCGGCGGGTCCGGGCTAGCCGCCGGCATCGCCCTGGAGGACGCGCAGGAAATCGCGGTGTCCAGCCCGTTCGGCGAGCCCTCGGGCCCGGTGACCGTCGGGACGCTCGCCGGCGTGCGCTTTACGTTCCTGGCTCGCCACGGTGCGGGCCACCGCCTGCCGCCCGCCGACGTGGACTACCGCGCGAATATCGACGTGCTGCGCCGCTGCGGGGTGACCGACGTGCTCGCGCTTTCGGCGATCGGTTCGTTGCGTGAGGAATTGGCGCCGGGGCAGTTCGTCGCGCCGGACCAGTTCATCGACCACACCCACGGGCGCGAGCGGACGTTCTTCGGCCCGGGCCTGGTCGGGCACGTCAGCCTGGCCGATCCGGTCTGCCCGCGGCTGTCGGCACTCGTGGCCGATGCCGCCGAAGGCGTGGGCGCCACCGTCCATCGCGGCGGCTGCTATATCGCCATCGATGGGCCGCAGTTCTCCACCCGCGCCGAAAGCCGGCTCTACCGCCAGTGGGGCGCGGACGTGATCGGCATGACCGCGATGCCGGAGGCCCGCCTCGCGCGAGAGGCGGGGTTGCCATATACCCTGCTCGGCATGGTCACCGATTGGGATTCGTGGCGCGAGGACGAGCAAGGGGTTGCGGCGCATGACGTGCTGGCGGTGATGGCGGCCAATGCCGGCCGGGCGCGCGCCGCCGTCCAGCGACTGGCCGAAGCGCTGCCCGCCCAGCGCGCGCCGACCGCGATCGATGGCTTCGCCGTCGCCGCGATCTTCACCGCGCCCGGCGCGCGGGACGCCGCGTTGGCGGCGAAGCTGGGGCTTTAGCCGACAAACATCGGCCCCTCCCGCTTTGCAGCGGAAGAGGCCGTGTGCCTCTCCAGTCGGTAAACTTTACTTGCTGCCGGGCGGTCCGTTCGAGAACGCGTCGGAGATCGAGCAGGCCGCCGGGCCGAGAATGACTATGAACAGCACCGGCAGGATGAACAGGATCAGCGGCACGGTCATGATCGCGGGCAGGCGCGCGGCTTTTTCCTCGGCGCGCATCATGCGGTCGTTGCGGAATTCGGCCGACAGCACGCGCAGCGCCGAGGCGAGCGGGGTGCCGTAGCGTTCGGTCTGGACCATCGTGGTGACCACGCCTTTGACCGCCTCGAGATTGACGCGGTAGGCGAGGTTCTCGAACGCTTGGCGCCGTTCGTTGAGGAAGGCCAGCTCGATCGCGGTCATTGCGTACTCGTCGCCGAGTTCGGGATAGGCGCGGCCCAGTTCCTTGGCGACGCGGTTGAACGAAGCATCGACGGTCAGGCCGGCTTCGGCGCAGATGACCATGAGGTCGAGCGCGTCGGGCAAGCCCTTGCGGATCGCGTCGGTGCGCTTGGAGACCAAGTTGTTGAGATAGATGTCGGGCGACTTGTAGCCGAAGAACACCGCGACCGCGAACGCGCCGAAGCGCTTGAAGCTGCCCCATTCGGGGAAGTAGTTTATCCAGTAGACCAACGCGGCGACGAGGCCGCCGATCACGATCGGCATGATCACGCGGCCCAGGATGACCGCGAACGCCAGTTCCTTCTTGCGGATGCCGGCCTGGGCCAGCTTCTGCTGCACCTGCTTGACCTGGCTGTCCTGCAGCATCCTGAGCGAGGACAGTGAATCGCGCAGTTTGTCGGCGGATTCGGTCTTGCGGACGAGGCTGGCGCGCTTCTTGGCCGAAGCGGTGACGATGCCGGCCTTCAGCTGCTCGCGCCGCGCGGCGAGCGCTTTGACCCGCTTTTGCATCGGGTCGCGCACGGTAACCGCGGCGTAAATCGCCATCATCACTGCGATCGCCGCGACGGCGGCAAGGATCGTGCCGACGTAGAAGACATCGAAGCCGAGGAGCGTCGGGCTGGATGGTGAAGTTAGCATGTGACGGCTTGTCCCTGCTCAGATTTCGAAGCTGACCATCTTGGCCATGATGAATGCGCCAAGCGACATCCAGAGCGCACCGCCAAGGCCGATCGCGATAAGGCGATCGTCAGTGAAGAAGCCGCCGAGATATTCCGGGTTGATCCACCAGATCGCGGTGAACACGAGAAACGGCAACGAGCCGACGATATACGCCGAGGCCTTCGATTCCGAGCTCATCGCCCGGATCTTGAGCTTCATCTGGGCGCGCATCCGCAGCACGTTGGCGAGGTTCGACAGCGTCTCGGCCAGGTTGCCGCCGGTCTCGCGCTGGATGGCCAGGGTGATCACGAAGAACTGGAATTCGGGGGTGTTGATCCGGTCGGCGGTATCCTGGAGGGCATCCTCCATGGTCTTGCCGATCCTGATCCGTTCGGTGACGAGCTTGAACTCGGCGCCGACTGGTCCGGGGACCTCGCTTGCGACGATGCCCAGGGTTTCGGTCACCGGCAGGCCGGAACGCAAGCCACGGACGAGCAACTCGATCGCATCGGGAAACTTGGTGGTGAACTGGTTGGTCCGCTTGTTGATGAAGAAGTTCACGACGAAATGCGGCAGGCCGGCACCCACGAACAGGCCGACGACGAGCGACATGATCGGCGCGCTGGTCTTGAGGAACAGGATAACGGCGACGGCCAGCATGATGCCGACCGAAGCGTAAATGTATTGCGGGATCGTCCAGGTCTTGCCCGTCCGGTGCAGCCGCAGCCCGAGCGCGGCGATCCGCGAGCTGGATCCGGCGATGGCATGCGTCTGCGGCTTGCGCGCGGCGACGGCCTTGCGCAGCTGCGCTTCCACCCGGTCCATCGCGCTGTCCGAATGGCGGAAGCGGAGGGCCGTCAGCCGCCGCGCGCCTTCCTTCGTGGGGGAAGCCCCCGAAAAGGTCGAGTGCACGAGCCACAAGTAACCGCTCAGGCCAAAGGCTATCAGCAGGATCTGGAGTGTGCTCATCGGCGTGGACCGCTTCCCTTAACTGGTGCGCAGGCCCCGACGGGGAACTGCGGCACCGAAACTCAATTCACTTTGGCGGGCTTCTTGTCTTTCTTCGCCAGCATCGCCTTGAGGTCGATCTTGCCGAGGAGCGACTTCTTCGCCGGCTCGGCCGAGGCCGGGCTGCTGTTTGCGACATCGGTCGTGCCCAGCACCGCTTGCGCGACGTCGCGGATCACGGCGCCGGCCTTGCTCGCGCGGTTGGCCTCGACGAACGTCTGGCCCAGCTTCGCGGCGGTGGCCGCAGCTTTCAGGTCGAACGGGATCGTGTAATCGATCTTGCGCTCGATCGAGGCCTCGAAATCGCTCCGGCTGATCTCCTGCATTCCGGCATGGACCCGGTTGGCGATGACGATCGGCTGGATGTGCGGCGCGTTGCTCTTGAGCCACGACAGCAGGCGGATCGAATCGCGTGCCGCAGCGAGCGTCATTTCCGTGACGAGCGTGACGACGTTCACGTCGGTCAGCAGGTGCGGAAAGTTGATCAGCATGTTGCGAGGCATGTCGATGACGGTCATTTCGAACGCCTGGCGGAACTCTTCCTCGAGTTGGAGGAAGGCCGACCCGTCGGTCATCAGCGGCGAGTTGATCGGCGCTTCGGCAGACAGGATCGCCAGGTTGTCGTTGGCGCGGATCATTGCGCGTTCGATGAACAGTCCGTCGATGCGGCTGGGGTTCTCGATCGCGTCGGTGAGGCCGCGGCCCGGCTCCAGGTCCAGCACGAGCGCGCCGGTGCCGAAGTGCACGTCGAGATCGAGCAGCGCGGTCGGTAGCTTGTGGTCGGTGCTGAACAGCCAGGCCAGCGACGTGGCGATGGTCGATGCGCCGACCCCGCCGCGCGTGCCCACGACCGCGGTCGAGATGTGCCGCTTCGCCGCGGAGGCGTCATGATGCTTCGGCGCGGAGAAGATTGCCTGCGCGTTGACCAGCGCATCGCGCAAGGCCCCGGGAGAGAGCGGTTTCAGCAGGTAATCGTGGATGCCGCTGGCCAGCAGGTCACGGTACAGCCGGACATCGTTGACCTGGCCGATGGCGATCACCACCGTGCCGGGCTCGCAAACTTCGGCAAGCGCGTTGATGTCGCTGAGCGGATCGCCGCTTTCCGACATGTCGACCATCAGGATGTTGGGGCTCGCGGCGATCGAGAGTGACTGGACCGCGTTGCGCAGCCCGCCCTTGTTGCACTTCTCGGGCTGCCAGCCCATTTCGATGACGACGGGGCGCAGCACGTCGAGCGCCGCATCGTCGCAGATAAAGGCCGAAAAGACGTCGCGGTTGCCCTGCGTTCCGGGTTTCCAAGGTGCATTCATGACTTAAGCTCCCGGACTGCTTACTTGGTGGCGTTTTCTTTGATGGTCGAGCCGTTGCCGGTCGGCGCGGCCTGGCGGTAGGCGTCGATCGCCTTGTTCGAGCTCATCACCGAGGTTTCCCCGCGGGTGCTTGCGCCCCTTACCAGATCCTCAGAATCGGCGACCATCGCGGCGAGGTTGCCGTTGACCGCGCAGCCGTAATTCGAGCTGGTGTTGTTCTTCAGCGAGAACTCGGAGTTCTGCCACACAGGACAGTCGGGGACCGACGCGGTGCTCCGGCTCACGACGATCCGGGCGGTGCCGGCGTTGACATAGCCCGGCGTTATCGGGGCACCGTCGCTCAACAGGATCCCGAAGCGCGAGGCGACGGCTTCGACCGCGCTGCGCGTGGCGCTGGACGCCAGCGGGTCGTCGATCGCGATGCGATCGCCATAGCGCAAGTCGAGCGCGTCGAACCAGTTCGACAGGCGGCGCTGCTCGGACAGCGGCAGGCCGCCCTGACCGGCCGCCACGTCGAACGTGAAGTTGGTCCGTTCGACCACCGGCTGGTGGACGCTTTCGATCATATTGTTGTTCTTGGCGGTCAAGCCGCCGCAACCACTCAGGGTGACGGCAAGCGAAAGAGCGAGGGCGGCGGCGCTGGCCGTGCGAATCGTGGGTTTACGCATCGTCTCGTTCCTCAATTCAGGCTGAAGCCGGGGCCGGTGTTGCCGGCCTTGCGGTTCTTGCGGTCGTTGCGCTTCGGCTCGTCGTTGCTCGCGCGCGGAGCCGGTTGCGGTGCGGCCGGGGCGACGCCTTCGAGCGCGCCCACGTTCGGGCCGGGCGAGACGCGATCCGGCGCCATTTCGGGCTTCGGACGATCCTGGCCGGTCTTGCCGTCGCTGATCTTGTTGCCGAGCAGGCGCTGGATCTCGTTGGCGGTGTTGAAGCCGTCGGTCGGCAGCTTGATGTCGTTCGCGTTGACCGGGTTGACCAGATATGGCGTGACGATGATCACGAGTTCGGTCTCGCCCTTGCGGAAATTGGTCGATTTGAACAGGTTGCTCAGGATCGGCACGTCGGCCAGGCCAGGCGTCCGCTTCAGCGTGTTCTGCGCGTTGTTCGAGAGCAGGCCGGCGATCATGAAGCTCTGGCCGGACCCGAGTTCCACGGTCGTTTCGGCGCGGCGTACGGTGAGTGCCGGGATCTGAACGCCGCCGATGGTCACGGCACCCTGAGCAGACAGTTCCGATACTTCGGGACGGACCCGCAACGAGATCCGGCCGTTGGCGAGGACCGTGGGCGTATAGGCCAGGCTGACGCCATACTTCTTATACTCAACGGTGGTCGAACCGAGGCCCTGCGACAGGGGAATCGGGAATTCCCCGCCGGCAAGGAAGTCGGCAGTTTCACCCGATAGCGCGGTCAGGTTTGGCTGCGACAGGGTCGTGACCAGGCCGATCTGTTCGCCCAGATCAAGCGCCCCCAGGATGTCGAGGCCGAACAGTTTTCCGGCTGCGGCAAAGGTGCTGCCCGTCGATGTCGGGAGGACGATCGTCGTGCCCGCCGAGCCCGCCGAAGCCGTTGCGAGCGTACCACCGGGGGTCCATTGCGGCGAGAAGGCGCGGCCTTGGCCGAGGCCGAATTTGAAGCCTCCCGAAGAGTCCGCGGTCTGCAGGTTCACGCCGATATCGCGAACCAGCGAGCGGCTGACTTCGGCGATGCGGACCTGCAAGTTGACCTGTAACGGGGTTGCCGTCTTCAGGCGGCTGATGACGTTAGAGCCGGTGCCGACGAACGCGGTGACGAGGCGCTGGGCCTCGGCCGCGTCTTCCGGGGCACCGACGGTGCCGGTCAACAACACGGTGTTGCTGCCCATCGTCGCGACCGAGATCTTGGCGTCGGGCATGGCGATCCGCAGCATCTGGTCGACCGAGTCGATGTTCGAGCCGACCCGGACCGTCGAGGACCAGACGATCGCGCCGGCGGCGTTGCTGGCATAGACCGTCGTAACGCCGCCGCCTCTGCCGAAGATGTAGAGCTGGCGGCCCGACTTGATCTGCACGTCGGCGATCTTGTCGTCGGCGATAAAGATATCCGAGATCGTGCCGGGCATCGTCACGAGCTGGCCGCGTCCGACCGAAAGGGCGAGGTCGCCTGCCGGACGGGTGACCGACTGGGCGGTGGCCTGGCTGGCGGCCATCGGCGCGAAGCTCAGCGGCGCCACGGCGCAAGCCGCGGTCAGCAGGGAATGGAACAGGCGGCGGTTCATCGTGGTGCCCCTAGAAGCTGCGTCGGTGACGCGCGTTACGGTTCTGATGGAGGTGGTGCCGGTCATTGCCTTATTTCCCTACCGGCACGGCGACGGTCTCGTTGCCGCGGGTGATCCGGATGACCGGCCCGGTGGCGCGCGGCGAAAGCCCGCTCGGACCCGCCATCATCGGCGCGGAAGGCGTCGACGCGGGCGTTGCACTCGGGATGGTCCGGCGCTGGAAGCGCGAGACGTCGCCGCCGGTCACGAAACTGGTGGCGCCTTCGATCGGGCGGTTCATGGCCTGGGTCAGCAGGCGGTCTTCCTCGATCTTGCTGACGCCGGCAGGAACCTTGACCGAGCCGCTGGCGATCGCCCGCTCGAGTTCGGACTGATTGTCGGCGATCGAGCGCAGCGACAGGCTGAGCGACCCGATGGTCTCGGCAACCTGGATCTTCTCGGCGATGCGCGGGGTCACTTCGAGCGTGACGGTCTTGGAGTCGCGGACGACGCTCTTGCCGTCGACGATTTCCGTGGAGGTCGCCTGATCGGTCGCGAGGATGCGCAAGTTGCGCAGGATCGTCTCGGTAGTCTTGAGGTCGGCGGAGCCGTTGCCGCTGACCGACTGGGTCAGCAGCAGGTCGACGTGGTCGCCCGGGAAGATGAAGCCGGCGACACCGGTCTTCGACGACACTGTGATCGTCACGGCGCGCATGCCCGGTCCGAGCGCGGCGGCGAGGAAGCCGCGGTCGCCCGGCGCGACCAGCGAGCCCTGGGTGACCGGCTGGCCGGCGGTGATCGGGTTGCGCACGACGGTGCCGAGCAGCTTGGTGATGTCCGCTTCGCCATCGAGGAAGTAGGCGTCCTGGATCATTTCCTTCGGCCAGGCCTGGAACGAGATCGAATCCTGGGTGATGATGGTGCCGACGGGCAATGCCCGCTGGGCGACGAGGACCTTGGGGCCTTGCGCCACGGGCGCAGCCACGGCGCCAGCCTCGGGGGCCGAGCTGCCAGAGAGCACGCTACGTGCAGCGAGCCCGGTACCGATCGCGATGATCAGCGCGCCGATCAGCAGCAACAGCTTCTTCTTGTCCATGGCTTTGCAAGCCCCCCTAAAGAAATCTCGTCGTAGAATTCGGTCGTCGAACTATGTAGTTTCAGGCCCTTAGATCGCCCAAAATGGTTAACATCCGGTCACCCGGCCAAAGCGCCCCGTTGAAAGGCGGGAAGATAGGCGTTCCCGAGCACCAGCAGCGCGGCCGCGGCGATGGCGACGCCGTATGGGATCGCCAGCCGGTCGCGCTGCCGCCGGGCGATGTGCCAGGCCCCGAACGCGAGCGTCAGCACGCCGCCGATCAGGGCCATCGCGATTATCAGGTCGAGGAAGATCGCCGGCTTCACCCATAGGGCGAGCGCGGCAAGCAGCTTGACGTCGCCGCCGCCCATCCAGCGCATGGCGAACAGCCCGGCCAGGATCACCAGGGCCAGCAGCGCGACGCCGAGCTGCCAGGCGATATCGCCGAGCGATAGCCCGGTCGCCCACCAGAACAGCGGGGCGCACAGCGCGATCGCGGCGTTGAGCTTGTTGGAGATCTGACGGGTGCGCAAATCGGTGAACGCCGCAACGAGCAACGCAATTGCCAACGCGGCCAGCAAACCGTAGGTGAAATAGCCGCCCTGCATAATGCCCCCAAAGTCCTTGAGGGCGGGTCTAAAGGGCAACGCTTACCAAATAGTAACCAACGGTCTGAGCCTCAAATTAGCCAATGACGAGCGCTGCAACACAGGCCGGGTCCGATCACCCCCCAGCCGTTCCCGCCCAAGCCGGTCGCAGTCACAGCGACCGCCGCGCGATCCCCGCGGATGCGGTCGAAGCGCTCTGGGCGCTGCCCGACGGGCATGTACTGCGGCGGATCGACTGGCCCGCCGCAGCGCCGGACGGAGAGGGGCCGGCTGGTGCCGGGCCCCGCGGCTCGCTGCTGTTCATGCCGGGGCGCGGGGACGCTTACGAAAAGTACCTCGAGACGCTCGGGTACTGGGCGGCGCAAGGCTGGCGGGTGACCGCGGCCGACTGGCGCGGCCAGGCGGGATCGGGACGGCTCGGCACCGACCAGGTGACCGGCCACATCGACGACTTCGCCATCTGGGTGGCCGATCTTGCGGCATTATGGGCCGCCTGGCGCGCGGATACGCCCGGACCGCATGTTCTGGTCGGACATTCGATGGGCGGGCAACTCGTCCTGCGCGCGCTGGCCGAGGGCCGGGTCGATCCCGCTGCGGTTGTGCTGAGCGCGCCGATGCTCGATTTCGCGGGGCCACCGCTGCCCGACTGGTTGCTCCACGCCGCCGCGCGGGCGATGGCCGAGATCGGCGACCGCCGCCGCCCGGCGTGGAAGTGGAGCGAGAAGCCGGGGCAGATCCCGGCCGGGCGGGATACGCTGCTCACCCATGATGCCGAACGCTATGCCGACGAGTTGTGGTGGCGGGAGCATCGCCCGGAACTCGTCATGGGCCCCGGCAGCTGGGGCTGGACCGAGCGCGCGTATGCCTCGATGCGCGGCCTGATGCGGCCGGGGGTGCTGGAACGCATCGATACGCCTGTGCTGCTGATCGGCGCGGATCACGACCGGCTCGTCAGTTTCCCGGCGATCGAGCGGGCGGCTCGGGCGCTGCCCCACGGCGAACTGCTGCGGTTCGGCGAGGAGGCGCACCACGAGGTGCTGCGCGAAAGCGATGCGGTGCGCGACCGGGCGCTCGCCGGCATCGACGAATTCCTGGGCCGCAACGCGTCGGCTGCCGCGCGGTGAGGCCGCCCTACGACATCGTCATCGTCGGGGCGGGCATGGCCGGCGCGTCGCTGGCCGCCGAACTGGCGGGCCAGGGCAGAGTGGCGCTGATCGAAGCCGAATCCGCGCCCGGCTATCACGCGACCGGTCGCTCGGCGGCGTTCTGGACCGAAAGCTACGGCGGCCCCGGCGTCCAGCCGCTGACCACCGCGTCGGGCCCTTGGCTGCGCGAGCACGGGTTCCTCAGCCCGCGCGGCGCGCTCACGATCGCGCGGAGCGGGCACGAGGCCGAACTCGCGCGGTTCGCCCAGGGATTCGCCGATCTGGGGGTGCGCGTCGAAGTGCTGGATCACGCTGCGGCCGCCCAGCGGATTCCCGGCCTCCGGCCTGAATGGACGCTCGGCGCGCTCGAGCCGGACTGTTGCGACATCGACGTGGCGGGGGTGCACCAGCACTATCTCGCCCAGGCGAAGCGGGCGGGGGTGGAACTGGTCTGCTCGGCCCGGCTGGCCGCCGCGGACCGCGATGGTGAGGGCTGGCGGCTGACGTTCGGCGATGGACGCACGGTCGCCGCCGATGTGCTGGTGAACGCCGCTGGGGCCTGGGCCGATCACGTGGCTGAAATTGCGGGCCTGCGGCGGATCGGAATCACGCCTTATCGGCGCACCGTGGTGCAAGTCCGCACCGCACCGGCCCCGCCCGCCGACCTGCCGCTGGTCCTCGACCTGGGGGAGGCGTTCTATTTCAAGCCGGAATCGGGTCGCCTTTGGCTCAGCCCGCACGACGAGACGCCGAGCCCGCCGTGCGACGCCGCACCGGACGAGATCGACGTCGCCAACGCGGTCGCCCGGCTGGAAGACGTCACCGACTGGCACGTCGAACGCGTCGAGCATCGCTGGGCGGGCTTGCGCAGCTTCGCGCCGGACCGGTTGCCGGTCTATGGCTTCGACCCGCGCTGCGATCGGTTCTTCTGGTTCGCGGGCCAAGGCGGGTTCGGGATCCAGACCGCTCCGGCGGCGGCGCGGCTGGGGGCGGGGTTGCTGCTCGGGCGCACGGTCGGCGCGGTCGATCCGCAGCGCTATCTGCCGGGACGATTTGGCTAGGAAACCTGCGCGCCCGCGCTAGGCTTCGCGCCGGAGCCCAGCACCGGAGGTACCGTCATGGCGCATCGTTTTGAAATTCGAAAGAACAAGGCCGGCGAATTCGTGGCCTATTTCACATACAACAGCGAAAGCATCTTCTGGACCGAAGGCTACGCCAACAAGGCCGGCGCGAAAAACGCGATCGAGTCGATTTTGAAGAACGGGCCGAAGGCCGAAGTGGTCGATACGACGACCGAGTGAGGCGGGCTCCGCGAGGCGGGTTCTCCTTCCGCTTGCGGAAGGGGAAAAGATCAATTCCCCGCGTTCACCGCCGCGTCGCTGGCGAGCCGGTCGGCACGTTCGTTCTCGGGGTGGCCGGAGTGCCCCTTGACCCAGACCCAGTCGATGGTGTGCGGCAATGCGGCTTCGATCAGGTCGTGCCACAAGTCTGAATTGCGCACCGGCTGCCGACTGGCGTTGATCCAGCCCTTCTTCTTCCAGCCGTGGACCCATTTGGTGATGCCGTCGATCACGTAGCGGCTGTCGGTGTGGAGCACGACATCGCAGGGCTCGATCAGCGCGTTCAGCGCCTGGATCGCCCCGGTCATTTCCATCCGGTTGTTGGTCGTGGCGGGATCGGAGCCGGAGAGTTCTTTCTCGTGCTTGCCCATCCGCAGGATCGCGCCCCAGCCCCCGGGGCCGGGATTACCCTTGCAGGCTCCGTCGGTGTAGATTTCGACGTGTTTGCGCTCTGAGGTCATTGGGCAAATATACCGGAATTGGCCGGGTCGGCATAGAAGGTCAGCCGCCGGGCGAAGGCAAGGGGATCCTTGCGGGTGACGAGCGCCCCGGCCGGCGTGTTCAGCCAGTCGTAAGCGCGGGTCATCAAGAAGCGCATCGCCGCGCCGCGCGCCAGCGTGGGCAGCGCCCGGCGCTCGTCGTCCGATAGCGGCCGGACGCTTTCGTAGCCGTGCAGCAGCGCGGCCGACAACGCCGGATCGAACCGGCCGCCCGAGGCGTCGAAACACCAGGCCGCGTGGGTCACGGCGACGTCGTAGGCGGTGATATCGGTGCAGGCGAAGTAGAAATCGATGAGCCCGCTGACCTGGTCGCCCAGCATCAGCACGTTGTCGGGAAACAGATCGGCGTGGATGACCGAGCGCGGCAGTTCTGTGGGCCAATCGCGTTTCAGGCTGGCCAGTTCGGTGGCGACGAGGTCGGCGAGCGAGGGGGCGATCGAGGCGAACCCGGCGCTGCCGCACTGCTCCGCAAACGCCCGCCATTGCGCCGGGCCCATGCTGTTGGCGCGAGTCGCGGGGAAATCGCGCACCGCCAGGTGCAGCTTCGCCAGCGCTTCGCCCACCGCGCGCGCCTGCACGGGCGTCGGCTCGCTGACCGAGACGCCGGGCAGGAATTCGATCAGCGCCACCGCCTTTTCTGCCCCGGTCGGGGAGTTGGGGTCACCGACGAACCGAAAGCTCTTGTTGTCCCGGCAATGGATCGTCGCCGGCACCGGGCAACCGCGCTCGGCCAGGTAATCGAGGAGGTCGAGGAAGAACGGCAGGTCCGCCAGATCCACCCGCGCTTCGTACATGGTCAGGATGAAGCGCGTGCCCGCCTGTCCGGCGTTGGCCCCATCCGCGCCGGACGTCTCGATCAGCCAGTTGCTGTTGGAGACACCCTCGGCGATCCCTTTGGCCGAGCGCAGTTCGCCTACGCCGAACGCCGCGATCAGTTCGGCGAGGGCTTCGGCGCCGAGTTGGGTATAGACGGCCATCGCGGAACGAAACTCAGGCGGTGAGTTCGCGCGGCAGCTTGAAGATCATCTTCTCTTCGGTCGCGACCACGGTCTCTTCGGAGATCGTGCGGAATTCGGCCAGCCGGGTGACGACTTCGCGCACCAGCGTCTCGGGCGCGGAGGCCCCGGCGGTGAGGCCCAGGGTCTCGACGCCTTCGAGCCAGGCCGGATCGACCTCGGCGCCGCGCTGGACCATCACGGCGCGCGTGCCGCAGCGCTCGGACACTTCGACCAGGCGCAGCGAGTTCGAGCTGTTGGGTGCGCCGACCACGATCACGAAATCGGACTGGGCGGCGATCGCCTTGACCGCCTTCTGGCGGTTGGAGGTTGCATAGCAGATGTCCTCCGCCTTCGGGCCTTTGACTTGCGGAAAGCGGGCGCGCAACGCGGCGACGATTTCGGCGGTGTCGTCGACCGACAGCGTGGTCTGGGTCAGGAACGCCAGCGGCGAATCGGCATCGAACGGCAGCCTGGCGATGTCATCGACTGTCTCGACCAGGGTGATCATGCCTTCCGGCACCTGGCCCAGCGTCCCGATCACTTCGGGGTGGCCTTCGTGGCCGATGAAGATGATGTGCCGTCCGGCCTCGATCTGGCGTTCGGCCTGGCGGTGGACCTTGCTGACCAGCGGGCAGGTCGCGTCGAGCCAACCCAGGCCGCGCCGCGATGCTTCTGTGGGGATCTCCTTGGGGACGCCGTGGGCGCTGAAGATCACGTGGGCGTCGTCGGGGACTTCATCGAGTTCTTCGACGAAGATTGCGCCCTTGGCCTTCAGGCCTTCGACCACAAAGCGGTTGTGGACGATCTCGTGGCGGACATAGACCGGCTCGCCATACTTCTCGATCGCCTTCTCGACGATCTCGATGGCGCGGTCGACACCGGCGCAGAAGCCGCGAGGGGCGGCGATCAGCAGGCGGAGTGGGGGCTTTTCCGCCGGAACGGAGCCGTGGCTTTGAAAGGGCGCATTCATGATGGCCCCTCTAGCGCTTCACGTCGCGCGCCGCTAGGGCATGACGCAACTTAGGGGTAGCAAGCCCCGAAGCCTAATCTCGAGGATCCGCCGAATGACCGCTCGCACTCGCCTGTTCTGCGCCGTCGCCGTTGCCGCCGTCGGGGCGGCCGCACTCTCCGGCTGCAAGTCCAGCGGAGAGATCGTCGTGGAAGAAGGCGTGGGGATCACCGCGGTGCGCGGCGCTTGCCCGGCGGTCGGGATTCCCGATTACACCGGTAACGTCACGCTGTTCCGCACCGCCGGCGCGCGTGATGCCGCCTCGATCGACGTTGCCGCCTCGATCACCAACTTGCGCTCGCAGTGCAACGACGACGCCAAGGACACCAGCGCGAAAGTCTATGCCTCGGTCGATTTCGACGTGCTGGCCCGGCGCACCGACACGCGCGGCGCGCGGCAGGTTTCGCTGCCCTACTTCGTCACCGTCCTGCGCGGCGGCCGCGCGGTCGTGACCAAGCGCGTCGGAACGGTCGTGATTCACTTCGCCGATGGGCAGGAACGCGCCCAGGCGCACGGTGCGGGCGGCGCGTACATCGACCGCGCCGAGGCGACGCTATCGCAGGACGTCCGCACCCGCATCACCCGCAAGCGCAAGGCCGGCGATCAGGACGCCGCGGTTGATCCGCTGAGCGAGCCCGACGTCCGCGCTGCCGTCCAGCGCGCGACGTTCGAGGTGCTGGTGGGCTTCCAGCTCGACGAGGACCAGCTAAGCTACAACGCCACGCTGTAAAACGTCGGTCCGGCGGGGTTCGGCGATCGTCCCGACTCTGAGATCTTCGCCTCTGGGCAATCGGCGCCTCTGGAAAATCGTTTTCCTACATCGCGCAGACCTGTCATCACTCGTCTGGTCGGTGCAGGCTTGCGCAATTCTTGGCGGCGGGCTCCGCGAAATGCAGGCGATTTGTCACCCTGCCGTTCGGGCGGTAAGTGTATAATAATACGGTATAACATGCCTAACAACTGGGTGACACGTCGCACATTTGTCACCCTGGTTCACCTCGGCCCCCGCCAGCCCTGGCGGCCCGGCATTTGCTTCCAGCGCCAAACCCGCTAACCGCCCGCCCATGTCTCAGGATCAAACAAGTCGCCCCGCCACGCTCCACGCCACGCTGGCCGGGCAGATCGCCGACGCGCTCGATGCGCTCGAAGCAGCGGGGACGCTGCCCGCCGGGCTCAACCGCGGCGCGGTGACGGTCGAGCCGCCGCGCGATCCGTCGCACGGTGACCTTTCGACCAATGCCGCGATGGTCCTGGCCAAGCCGGCCGGCACCAACCCGCGGGTCCTGGCCGAAGCCCTGGTGGGCGAGCTGACCAAGCTCCCCGCTGTCATCAGCGCGGAGATCGCCGGGCCGGGTTTCATCAACTTACGGCTGGCGGACGGCGCCTGGCTCGAAGAACTACGGGCGATCGCGGCGCTGGGGACGGGTTATGGCCAGTCCAGTGTGGGCGCGGGAACGACCGTCAATGTCGAATACGTGTCGGCCAATCCGACCGGGCCGATGCACATGGGCCACTGCCGCGGCGCGGTGGTCGGCGATGCGCTGGCGGCGCTCCTCGAGTTCGCCGGGCACAAGGTGATCCGGGAATACTACGTCAACGATGCCGGCGGGCAGGTCGATGTCCTCGCTCGCTCGGCGCACTTGCGCTATCGCGAGGCGCTCGGCGAGACCATTGAAATCCCCGAGGGGCTGTATCCTGGCGACTACCTGGTGCCGATCGGCAAGCTGCTCGCCACGGAACTCGGCGACGAGTACGTCTCCGCGCCCGAATCCGAATGGCTGACGCTGTTCCGGGCCCGGACCGTCGCGGCGATGCTGGTGATGATCAAAGCCGACTTGGCGCTCCTCGGCATCGAGCACGACCTGT
>JBDSOM010000141.1:0-11404 GCA_039914785.1 Novosphingobium sp. | reverse complement strand
TCGCCCCTGCGGAGGCAGGGGCCTATCCAGGCTTGCCGCATCGATGCAGGCTCAGCGTCAGGGCACTGGGTCGGATGGTCCCTGCCTCCGCAGGGGCGACGGGGCATTGGGTTGCGCGCATTCCCCCATGTCCCGAACCGCGTTCAGGATGCCGCGCTTATGGGGACGAGGCGGCCCGCATCCTCCCCCGCATCCGGCCACCGCTCCAACCGTTCCGCGCCGGCGTTGAAGAACAGGACCGGCAGCTTCACCAGCATCAGCAGCTTGTGGATGCAGAAGTCGGCGAAGCGCTCGTTCCATTGCGCTTGCGGCCGGCGGCCGTGGGCTTCGAGCCAGTGCTGATAGGGCAGGAAGTGATCGGGCTCGTCGGTGTGGACGATCCGGAAGATCCGCGTCATCACCGGATCGGACCGGATGATCCGGCTGTTCAGCAGAATCTCGACCTGGGCATAGCCGCGCTGCTCGGTCAGCATGATCACCCGGCACAGCCGCTCGAACGCATCGCCGTCGGTGATTACGTTTTCGGTGTCGAGCGCGTCGATGCTGCAGCCGAACACGCGCTCGATGAAGTGGTCGATGTGGCCGCAGGTCCGGTCCACCGCCAGCGGCATGCGCCCCTGGCGTTCGAACCAGCGGCGGAACATGACGTAGTGCTTGCGCTCGTCGGCGCGGTGCTTGACCACTTCGGCGATGAAGTGGTGATCGTCCGGGCACCGCGCCCGGACGGCCGCGAGCACCCGGTCGAGCGCGGTGTAGCCGCGGTGCTCGTTGTAGAGATAGATCGACGCGAGGACGTCGAGATAACGGTCGCGGAAGCCTGCGGTAAGAGCTCCCATGCGCCTCCTACTTGGCCAGCTCGGCCTGGATCGCGGCGACGAGCTCTGGATCGTCGGGGGTCACGGCGGGGGCGAACCGGCCGGCGATGCTGCCGTCGCGGGCGATCAGGAACTTCTCGAAGTTCCACAGCACTTCGGGGTCGTCGGTCGGGGTCATGCCGTGGCCCTTGAGGCGCTCCTTCAAGCTATCCACATCGCCGCGCTTGGTCGGCGCGGCTGCGGTCAGCGCGGCGTAAAGCGGCTGCTTGGCGGGGCCGGTGACATCGGCTTTGGTAAACAAAGGAAAGGATACCCCGTAGTTCAGCGAGCAGAACTCCGCGATCTCCTCATCCGTTCCCGGCTCTTGCGCGCCGAAGTCGTTCGCCGGGAAGCCCAGCACTTCCAGGCCCTGATCCTGGTAGGCCTTGTAGAGCTTTTCCAGGCCTTCGTACTGCGGCGTCAGCCCGCACTTCGAGGCGACGTTGACGACCAGCAGGACGTTGCCCTGATGGTTCGCCAGGGTGTCGCTGCCGCCGTCGAGGCGGGTCAGGGGAATTGCGGCAAGGTCGGTCATCAGGGTCTCTCTCAGCTGGTGTAGTGGGCGGTCGTCTTTTCGCGGACTTCCTCGGCGGTAACGCCGGGCGCGAGTTCAACGAGTCGGAACGACGAAGTGTGGTCCGCGCGGGCGAACACGGCAAGGTCGGTGATGATCATGTCGATCACGTTCTTGCCGGTCAGCGGCAGAGTGCAGGCGGGGATGAACTTTGCGCTGCCGTCCTTGGCGTTGTGTTCCATGACGACTATGATCTTCTTGACCCCGGCGACGAGGTCCATCGCCCCGCCCATGCCCTTGATCATCTTGCCCGGGATCATCCAGTTGGCGATGTCGCCGTTCTGCGCCACTTCCATCGCGCCCAGCACGGCCAGATCGATATGCCCGCCGCGAATCATCGCAAAGCTTTGCGCGCTGTCGAAATAGGCGGTGTGCGCCAGTTCGCTGACGGTTTGCTTGCCGGCGTTGATCAGGTCGGGATCGACCTGATCGTCATACGGGAACGGCCCGATGCCGAGCATGCCGTTTTCCGACTGCAGGGTGACGGTAATGCCCGCCGGCACATGGTTCGCCACCAGCGTCGGGATCCCGATGCCCAGGTTGACGTAGAACCCGTCCCTGAGCTCGCGCGCCGCGCGGGCGGCCATTTCATCGCGGGTCCACCCTTTGCTATCCTGGGGCATCACGCAGTCTCCCGTTCGCGCACCGTGCGGAATTCGATCTTCTTGTCGTAAGGCGCGCCCAGGATCAGGCGCTGGACGTAGACGCCGGGCAAGTGGATCGAATCGGGTTCGAGCGATCCGGCCGGGACGATTTCCTCGACCTCGACGATGCAGACTTTGCCGCAAGTCGCGGCCGGCGCGTTGAAGTTGCGCGCGGTCTTGCGGAACACGACGTTGCCGGTGGTGTCGGCTTTCCACGCCTTGACCAGCGCGAGGTCGGCGAAGATCCCGCGTTCCAGGACATACTCCTGTCCGTCGAACTCCTTGGTTTCCTTGCCCTCGGCGATCAGCGTGCCGACGCCGGTCTTGGTGTAGAAGCCGGGGATGCCGGCGCCGCCGGCGCGCATGCGCTCGGCCAGGGTGCCCTGGGGGCAGAACTCGACCTCGAGCTCGCCGGAGAGGTACTGCCGCTCGAATTCCTTGTTCTCGCCCACGTAGGACGAGATCATCTTGCGGACCTGGCGGGTGCGCAGCAGCTTGCCGATGCCTTCGTTGTCGATGCCGGCGTTGTTCGAGGCGAACGTCAGGCCCTTGACCCCGCTGTCGCGCACCGCATCGAGCAGGCGCTCGGGGATGCCGCACAAACCGAAGCCGCCGCACGCGATCAGCAAGTCGTCGCGCAGCAGGCCGTCGAGCGCCGCCGTCGCGGTCGGATACAGCTTGTCCATCCTAACTCCCTTTGTCGCCGTCGCTCCGGCGCGGAAATACGCCAAAGCCGACCTTCACGCGCAGGTCAATGCCGCCCGCACCGAGGTGGTCGTGACACGCCGCTGCGGCTGGCTATAGTGGGGGCAAGTGTGATGAGGCGGAGGCGATTATGCGCAGCGGTATGACGACCATATTGGGATTGGGCACTTTGGGATTGGCGTTGTGCCTGGCGGGCTGCGGCCAGGCCGCCGATCCGGCGCCGGCGGCGAGCGAGACGTCCGCCGCCCCCTCTCCCGCCCCCGCCCCCGCCTCTTCACCCGCCCCCGCCTCTTCACCCGCCCCCGGGCCGAGCGAAAGCGCGGGGCCGGCAGCAGTCGTCGCACCGCCCGCGCCGGCGAAGGCGCCAATGCCGAAGCTGGCGATCCCCGTCAGGTTCCGGGCGCTCGGGACCGAGCCTTTCTGGGGCGCCCAGATCAGCGGCGAGATGCTGACGTATACGACTCCTGACGACTCCAAGGGCCAGCACGCGGCGCTCACCCGGCGCGATCAGACGAACGGCGCGGAATTTTCGGGCAAGCTGGGCGGATCGGCGATTCATCTCGCGGTGACGCGGGCCGCATGCAGCGATGGTATGTCCGATCGCAGCTATCCGTTTACGGTCGTCCTGACGCTCGGCAGTGAGCGCCGAGAGGGCTGTGCGCTCTGAAAGGCGAGGATGCCGTAGCGGCAACCGCCTATGCTGCGTTGCAACATGAATGGACTGACAGGTTTGTCGCGAAGCGTAACAACGGCACGCGACATGCACCATTTGCAATCGTTGTGCCTGATTCTAATAGATAATCCCAGTTCGAGATGCAAAAACTGCAACCGTTAATGCGCTTTTCGCACTTGCACAAAAGCTGGCTGCGGCGCATATCAACGGTGCCTTTCAGGCATCCTCTCCCAAAACTTCCAAGGCCCGGCCGGCAACGACCGGGTCTTTTTTTGTCCGGAATCCGGGGCTGGTAGCGGCGCGCGGATGAGGTTCTTTCCTCCCAGAGGTCACATCGGGTCACACCGGGTCACAGGCGGTGACGCCAGGTGTCACGCACAGCGGGAAATCGCTTCGAACACCGTGCACATCGTCAACTTCGTCACCCTTCCGCGGGCGCTTCAGGCCGTCAGGACCAGGTCGCCTCGGGCGGCAGGCTCATCAGAATCGCATCGATGTTGCCGCCGGTCTTGAGCCCGAACAGCGTTCCCCGATCGTAGACCAGGTTGAATTCGGCATAGCGCCCGCGCCATTCGAGCTGGCGCGCCTTGTCCTGCGGGGTGAACGCCATGCCCATCCGGCGGCGGACCAGTTGCGGGAATACCGCCAGGAGCGCCTCGCCGACGGCCTGGGTGAAGGCGAAGTTGGCTTCCCACGCCTCGACATCGGCGGATTCGAGGTGATCGTAGAAGATCCCGCCGACGCCGCGGTGGACCTTGCGGTGGGGGATGTAGAAGTACTCGTCCGCCCACTGCTTGTAGCGCTCGTAGTAATGGTCTCCGTGGGCGTCGCAGGCGGCCTTGAACGCCGCATGGAAGGCCTCAGTGTCCTCGTCGTAAGGGAGTGGCGGATTGAGATCCGCGCCGCCGCCGAACCAGGCCTTGGTCGTGGTCAGGAAGCGGGTGTTCATGTGCACCGCCGGCACGTGGGGGTTGGCCATGTGCGCCACCAGGCTGATGCCGGTTGCGGAAAACGCGTTCTGCTCGGCGCTGGCGCCGTTGATCGTGCCGGCAAAGTCCCTGGCGAGGCCGCCGGCGACCGCCGAGACATTCACGCCGACTTTCTCGAAGATCCGGCCTTTCATCACGCCGCGCACGCCGCCGCCCGTTTCGCCCGAATCGCCCTCGATGGCGTCGCGTTGCCATGGCTCGTACTGGAAGGCCGCGTCGCTGCCCGCCTCGCGCTCAATCGCCTCGAATTCGGCGCAGATCGAATCGCGCAAGCTTTCGAACCAGGCGCGCGCGCGCGCGGTGTACGGGATCCAGTCGAAGGTATTCTCGGGCGTTCGGACGGTCATGGCAGGTCGCTTGCCAAAACGGCGGCACTTGGGCAAGGACGGCGGATGGTTCCCTGTTCGTTCGCTTCTGAAGAAATGCTGCTCGTCGGTGGCCGCGCGGTGTTCTGGCCGCGCGAGAACGCGCTGCTGGTGGCGGACCTGCACCTCGAAAAGGCGAGCTTCTTTGCCAAGCACGGCCAGATGCTGCCGCCGTACGACAGCCGCGAGACGTTGGGGCGGCTCGCCGACGATTTGCGGCGGACGGGCGCACGGCGGGTGTTCTGCCTCGGCGACAATTTCCACGACTCGGCCGGGACGCAGCGGCTCGAAGCGCACGCGGCGGGCATGCTCGCGGCGCTGACCCGCGCGACGGACTGGGTCTGGATCACCGGCAATCACGATTTCGATGCGGTCCATGCGGCGGGCACTGTGGCCGAGGAGCTGGAAGTTTCGGGGATGATCCTGCGCCACCGCACCCGGCGCGGCGAGACTCGGCCGGAGTTGTCCGGGCATTATCATCCCAAGCTCACCATCGCGGCGCGAGGGCGGCGGATCGCCCGGCCGTGCGCGGTCGCCAGCGAAAGCCGGATGATCCTGCCGGCGTTCGGCGCCCTGACCGGGGGGATGAACGCCGCCGATCCGGCCATTCTCTCCGCGATGCAGCCGGCCCTGGCGATCGACGCCCTGCTTCCGGCCGCGGGAAAGCTCGTCCAGTATCCCCTTTGGCGCGCGTAAACCTATTGCGGCTACGAAGCCGCTTCCCTGCTTGCCCGATTCGATTTAAGGGGCGGGCGCATCCACAGATTCCCACGAACTATCAGGAGATCGCGTTATAGCTCCCCCACCACGGCGCATGATGACGCCCCCCGTCAAGAGCGGGCCGCGCTACAATGAACTGATCGTTTCCGACAAGGTCCGCGTGATCGACGAGAACGGTGAGAACTTGGGCGTCATGTACACTCGCGAAGCAATCGAGCAGGCGAACGGCGTCGGTCTCGATCTGGTGGAGGTGTCTCCCAACGCGGACCCGCCGGTCTGCAAGTTCCTCGACGTCGGCAAGTTCCGCTACGAGGCGCAGAAGAAGGCCAACCTCGCGCGCAAGACGCAGAAGACGCAGGAGATCAAAGAGATCAAGATGCGTCCGAACATCGACGATCACGACTACGACGTGAAGATGCGCAACGTGTTCCGCTTCATCGAGGACGGCGACAAGGTGAAAGTCACCTTGCGCTTCCGCGGCCGCGAGCTCTCGCACCAGCAGCTCGGCATGAACCTGCTGCGGCGGGTGCAGGACGACGTGGTCGAAGTCGCGAAAGTCGAAGCCTATCCGCGCATGGAAGGCCGCCAGATGCTGATGGTCCTCGCGCCGAAGTAACCGGGTCCGCCCTAGAGCATCGTGCGGAAAAGTGGGCACCGTTTTTCCGTAAATAGCGATGCGACAACAAAAACTTAGAGCAGGCAGTCCGATTCAGATATCGCGCCGGCTGCTCTAGCGAATCAGGTCGGGGCCAGCCGCTGCACAGCGGTCTGGCCCCGCTGCCGTTTTGGGGGCATGCCGAGCAGGATGCCGACCAGCGGCACGTGCCGGGCGAGCAGCCAGGCGGCAAGGCAGCCCGTCATCACTGCGGCGAGTTGGATCAGGAACGCGGGCATGCCGACTACGCCGGCCTGGCGCAACTGCCAGCCGGTCACCACGATCACCGTCTGATGGACGATATACGCGGGGAACACCGCCGTCGCGAGCGGCTGGCGCCACCGGTGGTCGCGGTTGAGGAAACGGTCGGCCAGATGGAACGCGACCGGGATCATCGCCCACGACATCAGGCTGCTCGCCGCCAGGCCCAGCGCCTGTTCGGCGATCCCCGGGGACGGTGAGTCCAGCGCGATCAGCCCCCACAGCCCGCCGAGCGCGGCCAACGACGCGCCCACGGCCAAGGCGAAGTACCGCGAGAATGCGTCTCGTAGCGCCGGAACGTGGGCGTAGGCAAACCCGATCAGGAACGCGGGAATATAGTCCGCGCTGTCGGTCAGGCCCTGGATGTGGATTCGCGACAGCACCGCCATCGCGCCGGCCATCGCGGCCGCGGGAAGCCAGATCAGGCGTGATCCTCGGGCGAGCCAGGTCGCCAGGGTCGCCGCGCGCGATCGCCAGTGCGGGACGAACGCGACCAGAGCGGCGAGGAGCACGGTATAGGCCCACAAGTACGGGAGGAACCACAAGTGCTCCCACCCGGGCATGAACACGCCGCCGTGCGTCGCGAACGAGAAGGCGTCGTGCCCGAGGAAGCTTGCAAAGGCGGGGTCCGCTCCGCCGACCTCGACGCGCACCCATTCCTGCGGGGGAACGATCACGAGCATCCCGAACAGCAGCGGGATCAGCAGGCGCTTCGACCGTTCGGCGAGAAACGCCGGCAAGCTGGGAAAGCGCTGGATCATCGCCGCCGTGGCGAAGCCCGACACCGCGAACAGCACCGAGAGCCGCCAGGGCACGATCGCGGCGAGCGGCCATGCCGTCCACTGGGCGATCTGCGGCGACTTCACGATCCAGTGGCCGGGCGCGAAATAGAGCCCGAGATGGTACAGGATCAGCAGGGCGAACGCCCAGATCCGTAGCCAATCCAGTCCGTAGTGGCGCTGGATCGACGCGGGTGGCTGATCGGGCAAGGGGCTCTCCGGGCGCAGGCCCGGGGGCGGCGTGCACCCAAATCTACAGCGCCGATTCGGACCAAATCGCAAACATGTTCCCCGGCGTGTCCCGGATTGGCGCTTGGTCGATTCCAAAAGTTAACGCGCCCGCGCCTGCCACCGGCAGGCCCCACCTGCAGTCGGAGGGGGCGCGGTAATGTATCAAATGATTGCGACGGTTGACCGTGGGCGGGCTTTGACCGCATAGCGCGGGAAAGAGCGCTGAACGGCCGTTCAAGGATGATCCGGGCCGTCTGACATTTCCGGGAGAGCGACGATTAGCTACTTCGCCGAATTGCGCGCCGCCTGGCGCCCGCTGCTCGCCGCGACCCTCGGCATGGCGACGGGCATGTCCATGGCCGGGCCGGTCACCACTGCCATCGCCCCGTCGCTTATCGACGGAAACGGCTGGTCTCCCGCTGATTTCGCAAAAGTCGGCAGCATTGCGCTGTTCACCTCCTTTGCCTTCCCGGTCATCGGCCGGCTGGCGGACGTGCTCGGCGTGCGCTGGACCGCGCTCATCGGCATGGTCACTCTGCCGCTCGCCTTCCTGGCCTACAGCATGATGAACGGCCAGCTGTCGGTCTATATCGCGATCTTCTTTCTCCAGAGCGTGCTGTGCGTCACCACGACTTCGACCGTGTATACCCGCCTGGTGGTTCAGCATGTCGAAAAGGCGCGGGGGCTCGCGCTGGCGATTGCGGCGTCCGGCCCGGCCGTCGCTGGGATCATCATGGCCCCGATCCTGAACCACTACGTCGAGACCAACGGCTGGCAGGCGAGCTATCAGGCGCTGGCGATCTACGCCGCGATTGCCGGCGTCGTCGTGTTCCTGCTGATCCCACCCGAAAAGAAGGCGCCCCCTGTGGCTGCGGGCGCGGCACCCCTGGCGCTGCCGCCCAAGCGGCGCGCGCGGGAAGACTATCCGGTAATCTTCAAAACTCCGGCGTTCTGGCTGCTGCTCGGCGCGATGCTGCTGTGCAACCTGCCCGCCACGATCATGCTGGTGCAGCTCAAGCTGCTGATGCTGGCCAACGGCGTCACCGGCGAAGGTGCGGGCGTCATGCTGATGACGCTGCCGCTCGGCATGCTCGCCGGGCGTTTCGTCGCCGGCGTTTCGCTCGACCGGTTCAAGCCCAATTTCGTCTCGTTCCTGACCCTCGGCCTGCCCAGCATCGGCCTGTTCCTCATCGCCTCAAGCTGGGATTCGCCCGCGATCCTGACGTTCTCGGTTTTCTGCATCGGCTTTTCGTTCGGGGCGGAAGGGGACATCCTGGGCTTCCTGGTCGCCCGCCACTTCGGCGTGCAGATCTACAGCTCGGTGATGGGCCTGCTGACGTTCGTCACGTCGTTTTCGACGGCTTCGGGCGCTTTGATACTGGGCATCACGATGGGCTGGACCGGTGGCTACGAACTCTACCTGATCATCTCTGGTATCGGGGTCCTGCTCGGCGCGACGCTGCTGCTGTTCATGAAAGATGGCCGAGCGCCGAGCGAACAGGCCAGAATAGCGGAAGAGGCCGTGCCGGTTCCCGCCGTTCCCGGCGTGGGTTAAAGCCGGCCGAATCCTAGCCCAGGCCCAGCTTGGCCCAGGCCCAGCTTGGCCCAGGCCCAGCTTGGTCCAGGCCAGCCCAGCCTCAGTCCCGGTTCAGCCCTTCCACTCGCGCCGCTCCTCGGCAGCGCGGAGGACTTCGTAGGCGAGTTGCAAGGCCTGGAACGCCTTGGCGGCGTCTTCGTCGCCCGGGCGCACGTCGGGGTGGACTTCCTTCGCCTTGGTTCGCCAGGCCTTCTTGACCGCCTCGTGATCGGCATCGGGTTCCAGCCCGAGCAGTTCGAGCGCGCGCATCTCGTCGCGACTGCGCGAGCCGTCGCCCGAGCTGGCCCAGCCATAGTGGGCCGATTCGCTGTAGCCCGAGTTATCACGATTCTCCGAACTCGCACGCTCGGCGGCTTCCTCGGCATCGAGACCGGCGAAGTAGTCCCACCCGGAATTGTACTCGGCCGCATGGCGCTGGCAAAAGTGCCACCGCTCAGGGTTGTTGGGCGATTTGGGGGCGGGGCATTCGCCCGCATCGGTGCAGCCGGCCCGATCGCACAACCGCACGGTCACGGCATCGCGTGAACTTTCGTAGCTGCGCCAGCGGGGAAAGCCCCAGTCGTTGGATCTGCGTGGTGCGCGGCTCATATGCTGAAATAGGCGTTTCGACGGGGGGGGCGCAAGGGCGCTGGGCCCCGCGGCGCAAATTAAGCCGGCGGCGTTAATGCTGCATTGCAGAATGACGTGGCAATGAGCATAGTAACCTTAGTTAGTATCGCGGAAGTTCCCCTATGAGCCGGCAACTGGTTTTTTCCTCGACGATCTCGGTGCTGGTGATGGCCGCATGCGCACTGACGGCGTCCGTAGCGGGGCCACTGGAGGCGCAGGCTTACGCACCAGCCGCGCCCACGCCAATCGCGGTGCCGTTCGGCCGCTGACGAGCCCGGCCCACGACCCAGCCCACCTACTCCAGCCCACCTACTCCAGCCCGCCCCGGCCCAGCCCGCCCCGGCCAAGTCCGCCGCTTGCGCGGTGAACCGGGTGGGGTGGGCCTGGTGGCGATCAGTCCAGCGTAACGGTCACCGCGCGGCGGTTCTTCGCCCACGATGCTTCATCCGATCCGAGCGCGACCGGGCGTTCCTTGCCATAGCTGACCGTGGTCAAGCGGCTGGCGTCGACGCCTTGGCTGACCAGGTAGTTCTTGGCGGAATTGGCGCGGCGTTCGCCGAGCGCGAGGTTGTAGTCGCGGGTTCCGCGCTCGTCGGCATGGCCTTCGAGCGTGGCACGCTTGGCGGGATAGCGCGAGAGCCACTGCGCCTGCTGGGCGAGCGCGGCGGCGTCCTGGCTGTCGATGTTATAGCGGTCGGTATCGAAGTAGATCGTGTCCGCGCCCATCATCTGGGCCTGGAAATCGGCCTGGCTGCCCGGGATCGCCCGGTCGAGGCTGCCGCTGCCGGTATCGGTGGCGACCGCCGGGCCCGGTTCGGGCGGCAGGTCCTGCGGCGGCTTTTTCGAGCAACCGGCGAGCGCGGCGCTGGCCATCAGGATCAGGGCGGCGGTCTTGAAACTGGCGCGGGATGACATGAGGGTATTCCTTTCGATCGAGGCCAGGATGATTGGTCAGCAGCAGCATTATTCGTCGCCCGACCTATCCCCTGGATGAACGGGGTGGGTGCGGACGTTAGGGCCGCACCGGGCCCCAGGCAGGGTCGGAGCCGTCGACCGGGGTCGGCAGGCGGCGTTCGTTGCGACCGGTCAGGTCGACTTGCCAGATCGCGGTCTTGCCCGAATTGCGTTCGGTGCGGAAGAACTGGATGATCCGGCCATTGGGCGACCAGGTCGGCGCTTCGTCCTGCCAGCTGTCGGTCAGGTCGCGCACGTTGCCGCCGCTCGGGTCCATCACCGCGACGCGGAAGTTGCCGGTGATGCGGGTAAAGGCGATCTGGTCGCCGCGCGGGCTCCATTCTGGCGTCGCGGCGCGGCCGCCGAAGAAGCTGATCCGCCGCTGGTCGCTGCCATCGGCGTTCATCAGATAGACCTGCTGGCTACCCGAACGGTCGCTCTCGAACACGATCCGGCGGCCGTCGGGCGAATAACTGCCGCCGATGCTGATGCCGGGCGTGTTGGTCAGCTGGGTGCTGGGGCCGCCCTGGGCCGAGACGCGGTAGATGTTGGTGTTGCCGCCGGTCGCCATCGAAAACAGGATCGACTTGCCGTCGGGCGACCAGCGCGGGGCGAACGTCGGATTGGTGCTTTGGCTGATCAGCCGCTGCGAAGTGCGCTCCAGATCGTAGACATAGATCCGCGGATTGCCGCCCAGGTAGCTCAGATAGACGATCGACTTGTAGTCGGGCGAATAGCGCGGGGTCAGCGCGGTCGCCTGGCCGGTGGTGACGAAGCGGTGGTTGGCGCCGTCC
>JBDSOM010000158.1:0-3988 GCA_039914785.1 Novosphingobium sp. | reverse complement strand
AGACGCAGGAGGCCAGTGTCATGGCCTTCGCCACCGCCTCGTCCAACGCCACGCTGCCGACCTCGATCCGCGTCGCGGAAACCCGGTTGAAGCTGCCGCCGCGCATCGCCCGCTTCGTCCTGACCATCGGCGCGACCGCCAATCAGAATGGCACGGCGATGTTCGAAGGCGTCACCGTGATCTTCCTCGCGCAGTTCTTCGGCGTGGACCTGACGCTGTCGCAGCAATTGTTCGTGATGGTTGTCTGCATCCTGGCCGGCATCGGCACCGCGGGCGTGCCCGCCGGCTCGCTTCCGGTGATCGCACTGATCCTCGGCAGCGTAGGAGTTCCACCGGCGGGAATCGGGCTCATCCTGGGCGTCGACCGCTTCCTCGACATGTGCCGCACAACGCTCAACGTGGTCGGTGATCTGGTCGCCGCGACGGTGATCTCGGCGCAAAGCGAGGCCGAGGAGGCCCGCGCCTAGCGCCGGCGATCAAGCTCTATCGGCACGAATTGACCAAGGCCGCACCCGGCACCGCGGCGAAGTCCACCCGCGGTCTCGAGCACGTAGATGATGTCCACGCTGCACAGTTCGCTGGTGGAGGTCTTGTAACTGAACGCGTTTTGCGCCGCGAGGCCGGGACAGCCGTAGGGCAGCGTGTTGCGCCAGCCCTGGCGCGAGGTGCGCATGAAGTCGATCGTACGATCGTCGCGCACGCGCGTCTCAGTGAAGGAAGTTGTGCGGACGCAACTCACAGGCTCGCCCGTCACGCGGGCGGGCGGGCCACTGGGGCCTTGATTGCGCCCCGATGCCTCGGCTTGCATGCACCCGGCAAGAGCGAGCGTGGAGAGGGTCGTCAGGGCTAGGAGGGGAATCCGGGAAACCATCGGGCAGGCTCCTTCACGCTATGGTTATGGTCTTGCGTTTCGACTCAACGGCGGCCTTGCCGCGCGGTTCCAGCACCTTGGCCTTATACGCGCAAAGATCCACCACCGGGCAGCGCCAGCATTCAGGCAGGCGCGCCTTGCAGATGTAGCGGCCGTGCAGGATCAACCAGTGATGGGCACCGATCCGGAAGGGCTGCGGCACCTTCTTGTCGAGCTGCTTTTCTACCGCCAGCGGGGTCTTTCCCTTGGCCATCCCGGTGCGGTTGCCGACCCGGAAGATGTGCGTGTCGACAGCGAAAGTCTCAGCTCCGAAGGCGCTGTTCATCACCACGTTCGCGGTTTTTCGCCCGACGCCCGGCAGCGTCGTCAGGATATCGCGGTCCGCCGGCACCTCCCCGGCGAAGTCGCTCACCAGGATCTGCGACAGGGCGATGACGTTCTTCGCCTTGCCGTTGAACAGGCCGATCGTCTTGATGTGCTGGCGCAGCGCCTCCTCGCCCATGTCGACCATTTGCGCCGGGGTTTTCACCTCTCGGAACAGCGCGCGCGTCGCCTTGTTGACCCCTACGTCGGTGGACTGCGCGGACAGCACGACCGCCACGAGCAGCTGATAGGTGTTACCGAACTCGAGCTCGGTCTCCGGTGAAGGATTGGCCTCGGCCAGGCGGCGGAAGAATTCGAAGACGTCGTCGCGCTTCAAAGCCCCTGCCTCGTCACAAGCCAACCCGCCCGCTCACAAGCCGAGCACTTCCTTCATCGTGTAGCGCCCCGCAGGCTGGCCCAGCAGCCATCCGGCCGCCCGCACCGCACCCTTGGCGAAGATGCCCCGGTTCTCGGCAAGGTGCGATAGCGCAAGGCGCTCCTCGTCGCCCAACAGGTACACGGTATGGTCGCCGGCAACGGTGCCACCGCGCAAGCTCGCAAAGCCGATGCTGCCCACACCGCGTGCGCCGGTGATACCGTCACGGCCCCGTTCGCTGCCCGCCGCCAGATCGATGCCCCGCCCGCGCGCCGCGGCCTCGCCGAGGAGCAGCGCGGTGCCCGAGGGGGCGTCGACCTTCTTGCGATGGTGGGTCTCGACGATCTCGATATCCCAGTCTTCGCCGAGCCGGCTCGCGGCTTCCTGAACGAGATGGGCGAGCAGATTGACGCCGAGCGAGGTGTTGCCCGTCTGGATCACCCCGATCCGTTCCGCCGCCGAATCGATCAGCCAGTGGTGGCGTTCCTCCAGCCCGGTGGTGCCGATCACGATCGGAGTCAGTGCGGCCATCGCCGCGTCGAGGCTTTCCTCAAGCGCGGCGGGGTTGGAGAAATCCACGAGCACGTCGCTGTCCTTGGACAAGCGGACGAGATCGCCGCTGGCCTGGTCGACCCCGCCGGAGAATTCATGACCGGCGGCCAGCACCGCCGCTTGCAGCGCCTGCCCCATTCGGCCCTGGCTGCCGATAATGCCGATCCGTGCCACAGTCTGTTACTCCGCCCAGGCCGGGCTTGTCGAAGCCCCGCACTTCCCTGCTTGCGCCGCTTGAAGGAAAAGCAGCCCTTCGACAAGCTCGGGGCAGACGGTATTGGAGGAGCATGGCCCAAATCCGCAACATCGTGATCCTGACCGGCGCCGGCGTCAGCGCCGAAAGCGGGATCGATACATTCCGCTCGGAAGGCGGGCTGTGGGAACAGCACCGTGTCGAGGACGTCGCCACCCCGGAGGCGTTCGCGCGCGATCCCGACCTCGTCCTGCGGTTCTACGACATGCGCCGTGCGGCGATCCAGACCAAGCAGCCCAACGCGGCGCACCTGGCCCTCGCCAGGCTCGACCAGGAATGGGCCGGCGCGTTGCTGATCGTCACCCAGAACGTCGACGATCTCCACGAGCGGGCCGGGGCCCAAATCGGTTTCAACGGCGCGCGTGTGCTCCACATGCACGGCGAGCACCTCAATGCCTGGTGCACGGCTTGCGATGTCCGCTCGCCCTGGCGCGGAGAGCTGATCGACCGCCCGTCCTGCCCGGCTTGCGGCGAGGCTGCGCTGCGCCCCGACGTCGTGTGGTTTGGCGAGGTGCCGTACCGGATGGACGCTATCTACGCTGCGCTGCGCGAGGCCGACTTGTTCGTATCGATCGGCACCTCGGGCGCGGTCTATCCGGCGGCGGGGTTGGTGCGGAATGCGCGCGATCTCGGAGCGGCAACGCTGGAACTCAATCTGGAGCCCAGCCAAGGCTCACGCTGGTTCGAGGAAGCGCGATATGGTGCGGCACCGGACGTCGTGCCGGCGTGGGTGGATGAAATATTGTCGTCGTCCCGGACCTGACCCGGCACCGCTGGCGACCGGATTTCAGGTCGCGTCGATGCGGCCAGCGTCCGGGGTCAGGCCCGGGACGACAAACAGCCGGTGCACTCCGCATCCTGGGCGATCCTAAGCGTCCGCATGCTCGGCGCCAGGCCATCGATCAGTTGCAGCTTGCCCCACTGCGGGTCGCCCAGCGTGGCATGGCCCTGCAAGATCACCCGGATAGCCGACATCGCCGCCATCGTTCCGACCATGCCCACGAACGCGCCCAGCACGCCATCGGCGGCGCACGTATCGCAGTCCTCGGCATCGAAGGCGTCGCCGACGAAGCAGCGATAGCAAGCCTCCCCCGGCAAATGCCCGGCGAAGTTCGCGACCTGGCCCTGAAACCGGCCGACGGCGGCGCTGGTCAGCGGGATGCCCGAGGCGACACAGGCGTCCGACACCGCGAGCCGTGTCGCGAAGTTGTCGCAGCCGTCAAGGACCACCGTTGCCTCCGCGATGCACGCGGCCGCATTGCCGGCGCCGAGGCGGACGCGCTGGATCGAAACCGCGATCGCCGGGTCGAACGCGCGAACCCATTCCGCCGCCGCTTCGGCCTTGGGGCGGCCGATCGCGGCGAGGTTGAACACCGTCTGGCGTTGAAGATTGCTCTCCTCCACCACGTCGTCGTCGATCAGCGTCAGCCGCCCGATGCCCGCACTTGCCAGGTATTGCAGCGCCGGGCTGCCGATCCCCCCACAGCCAACCAGCACGACATGCGCTGCGCTGAGGGCCACTTGCCCCGCCCCGCCGACCTCGGGCAGCACGATGTGGCGAGCGAACCGGTTG
>JBDSOM010000230.1:0-4426 GCA_039914785.1 Novosphingobium sp. | reverse complement strand
GCGACGGGATCTGCCCGGCACGAGCCGTTAGAAAATCCCTGAGGCTATAAGTAAATCCTATGGGGGCTGTCCCTGGTTGGACCCTGGTCTGGCACACATGGCTCCCACCTGACGTGAACGCGTCGGTGGATTTCCCGGAAACGACCCATGGTGGGCCCGTCACCCCCCTTCCCCTACCGCTCTTTTCAATCCCCCGTTCTCAGGCAAGGAACCCGCGTGGAGGACAAGCAGAAGCTGCGCGAAGAACTGCGGGCGCAGCGCAAGGCACATGTCGCCGAACTGCCCCAGGCCATCAAGAGCCTGTTGTTCCTGCGCCCGCCCGCGCCGATCGCCGCGCTGGCGCCCGAAGACGCGGTCGTGGGGCTCTATCACGCCTTGTCCGACGAAGCGCCGACCCGCGGCTATGCCAAATGGCTGTCCGAAAACGGCCGGACGATCGCCCTGCCCTGGTTCGAGCATCACGGCGCGCCGATGCGGTTTCGCCAATGGCTCGATCCGTACGACGATAAAGGTCTGGAAGCCGGCCCCTACCGCCATCTGCAGCCGGGCGGCGATGCCGCAGAGCTGTTCCCCGACGTCGCGTTCGTGCCGCTGATCGGCTTTACCGCGGCGGGCGACCGGCTCGGCCAGGGCGGCGGCCACTACGACCGCTGGCTCGCGGCGAACCCTTCGGTGCTTCCGCTCGGCCTGGCGTGGGACTGCCAGCTGCGCGATTCGCTGCCGGTCGAAGCGCACGACTGCCCCTTGCGCGGGATCATCACCCCGACCCGGTTCTACGGAGACGACATCTGATGCGCCAAGAACCGACCTGGCGAATCCCGATCGGGATCCTCGCGCTGCTAGTGGGGCTGGCGGCTTATGGCCTGCTGATCGCCTGGTACGTCGCGCCGTGGATCGCCGGTTGGCACGCGCTGCTGCAACTGCCGGTCTATATAGTGCTGGGGGTGATCTGGCTGACCCCGCTGCGGCGCTTCCTGATCTGGATGGAGACCGGGCGCTGGGGGTAAAGTCGCGGCGGCGCGAGCCACCGCCCGGCCACCAGCGAGCCCGCGATGACGGACCCCCGTGCGCCCGGAATAGCGCGCGCTCGCGACCTTGGTAAAGGCCGCGAGCTGCGCTCGACTATGTCAGAAAAGCTCCCCAATGGCGCGAGTGACGGGGCTCGAACCCGCGACCTCCGGCGTGACAGGCCGGCACTCTAACCAACTGAGCTACACCCGCGTCCGTTGGGGAGCCGCGCCACTAAGCGAGCAACCGAGTCCTGTCAACGCCGATCGGCAGAACAAATTCCTTGCGCACAGTTAACCATATTTTTGGCCTTTGCTGCGAAACCGACCCGGTGAATTTCCGCGTGGGCGGTAGGGGGCAAGTCTAGTGAACGTTCGTGCGATCGCCGCGGTTCTCGCGGCAAGCCTGGCCATGGCCGGCACGATGCCGGCGCATGCCGGCTCGATGGGAGTGGCGCTCGACAGTGCGATCTACGTCGAGCGAATGAACGGACTGACCCGCTCGCTGCGGCAAGCCGACCGGCTGAGCCGCGGCGACCGCATCGTCACGATCCTGACCTGGCAGAAGCAGGGCGGGCTGAAGAACGACAATGCCGGGTTCACCGTGGTCAACCCGCTGCCCCGCACCGTCGCGTATCAAGGCAGCGCGCGCGACGACGAACAAGTCTCGGTCGACGGCGGCAAGACCTGGGGCCGGCTGGGCGAACTGACCGCCGGTTCGCGGCTCGCGACCGCCGAGGACGTCACCCACGTGCGCTGGCACGTCGATCCCCGCCAGGCCGCGATCGGCCAGGGCCGCATCGCCTACAGCGGTATCGTTCGGTAAAACGCCGCGCGTTCCCCCTGCCCTCCGGGGCGAGTGTCGCTACACCGCCACGGGCGCCGAAATCGCCGGCTGCGGCTGATATCCACTGACCGCAAAATCCTCGATCCGGTAATCGAAGATGCTGTCCGGCCGGCGCGCGATCGTCATCCGCGCCTCGCCCGCAGGCGTCCGGCTCAGCTGCTCCTCCACGAGCGCCGCGTGGTTCAGGTAAAGATGCACATCTCCGCCCATCCAGACCAGTTCGCCGGGCTCCAGATCGCACTGCTGCGCCAGCATGCGGATGAACAGCGCCGCGCTCCAGGCGTTGAAGGCAAAGCCGAGGCCCAGATCGCAGCTGCGCTGATAGAGCAGCCCCGACAGCCGCCCATCGGCGACGTGGAACTGATACGTCTTGTGGCACGGCGGCAGCGCCATCGCGTCGAGTTGGGCCACGTTCCAGCCCTCAATGATGTGCCGGCGGCTACCAGGATTAGCCTTGAGGCTGGCGACCAGCCCGGCGACCTGGTTGATCCCCGGCCCCGCGCGGAACAATCCGCCACGGTCGTCAGCGCCCGCCGGCTCGTACGTCGGCCAATCGACCCATTGCTTGCCATAGACCGGCCCTAGATCGCCCCACCGGGCAGCGAACGCGGCATCGGCCACGATTCGCGCGGAAAAATCGGCGCGCTCGATCGGCTCTCCGGTTTCCCGGCGATAACGGTCGAGCGGCCAGTCGGTCCAGATCTCCACGCCCTGGGCGCACAGCGGGCGAATGTTCGTCTGGCCGGTCAGGAACCACAGGAACTCGCGGGTCGCGGTTTTCCAGTAGACCCGCTTGGTGGTCAGCAGCGGCATCCGGCCATCGGCCAGGTCGAAACGCAGTTCCGCCCCGAATACCGACCTCGTCCCGATGCCGGTGCGATCGATGCGTTCGTCGCCCTGCTCCCAGATTCGGCGCATGAGGTCGAGATACTGCCATTCCCAATGAGAGCGGGCAGAAGAATCGGGACTGATCGCTAGAGTTGCCATGCGCCGTGTTATCGCCAGTCGCTCCGGTGGGAAAGTGTGGCCTGACCAGGCATTCCGGTTCGACCAGGAAGCCCTGGCGCTTCCACCACGCAGCAGAGTCCCGTTCCACCGCGAAACAGCGCAAAGCGCGCTTGCCAGCCCCGCAAACGCTGTTATAGGCGCGCTCCTGTCTTCACCGCCGGCTTGCCGGTAGTGGTTCCGGTCGGGGAATAGCTCAGCCTGGTAGAGCACTGTCTTCGGGAGGCAGGGGCCGGAGGTTCGAATCCTCTTTCCCCGACCATTTTCTTTTCTGCATGTGTAACGGCTTCACCCCGTTTCGGGGAACACCGCCCCTGCTCGCGCTTTCTACCCGAATGACGGGGGCGTTCAGGAGCGAACACATGGCGACCGAGAAGTATTCAGACGCGATTGCCTTGCTCAAGGCCGATCACCGCAAGGTGGAAGAGCTGTTCGACAAGTTCGAAAAAGCCAGCGATGGCAAGAAGCAGGCGCTCGCCGAGCAGATCTGCAATGAGCTGAAGATTCACACGATCATCGAGGAAGAAATCTTCTATCCGGCCTGCAACGGCCGGATCGAGGACGATACCCTCAACGAAGCCTACGTCGAGCACGACGGGGCCAAAGTGCTCATCAACGACATCGTCGCCGGCGGCCCGGACGACAAATTCTACGACGCGAAGGTCAAGGTCCTCTCCGAAGAGATAAAGCATCACGTCAAGGAAGAGGAAATGCGCGTCGAGGGCATGTTCGCCCAGGCGCGCGAGGCCGGGGTCGATGTCGTGGCTCTGCGCGACCAGATGCTCGCGCGCAAGCACGAGCTGATGGCCGCGGTGAAGAATGGCGGCCTGCCGCCCGCGCAGCCCACCGCGCTCAATCTCCAGCCGGCATAAGGCTGCAATCAGGGCGAGGCTGCAATCAGGGCGGTCCCGGTTCACCCCGGGCCGCCTTGCGGCCATTGTCCCCTGCTGCCTTGCGCGCTGGCCTGCGCGCTGTCCGGACAGGAGCCCATGACATGGGGCCTGATACGGCAAATTAACGCAAATTTCAGACCGCTCGGCGCATAACGACCCCGTAATCCCGGGGGGCGTACGCTTGGTTAAGATTGAACACGGCCACTCGCTCGCAGCGAACGATTCGGCGGATCGGGACGCCAGCTCAGGCGAACGGATCGGTAAAGCCGAGCGCGACGTCATCGCGCTGGGCATTGCCGCGGCGGCAATCGTCATGTTCGTCGGAATTGCCGGGCCGGTTATGTCGCAAGTGGTCGAAGCGCTGCTGGGCAACGGCCGCGGCCCCGATAATCTGCTCACCACCGCGCTGCTTCTGAACATCGCGCTGATCATCTTCGGCTGGCGGCGGTACCGCGAACTCACGGAGGAAGTCAGCGAGCGGCGCAAGGCGGAAACGCAGGCGCGGCTGCTCGCCGAAACCGATCCGCTGACCGGCTGCCTCAATCGCCGCAGCATCGGCCCCGCCACCGACGCGCTGATCGCTTCGGCGGCCACGCGCGGCGAAATCGTCTCGTTCGTGATGGTCGATCTCGACAACTTCAAGCAGATCAACGATCTCCACGGCCATAGCACCG
>JBDSOM010000197.1:0-8796 GCA_039914785.1 Novosphingobium sp. | reverse complement strand
TGATCGTCAGCGGTTGCTTTTCGGGCATGGGCGAGGCGACGGCCAAGCTGCTGCTGGACCTCGGCGCGGAAGTGCACGGCCTCGACTTCAAGGCGAGCGCGCTGCCCCTCGCCTCGTTCAACCAGATCGACTTGCGCGACGCCGCCTCGATCGAAGCCGGGGTCGCCGCGATTGGCGGCAAAGTCGACGCCCTGTTTAACTGCGCGGGCCTCGCCGGCGGCGGCGCCTTCCCGGCGATGGACACGTTCAAGGTCAACTTCATCGGCACCCGCCACCTGACCGACCAAGTCGTTCCGCTGATGGGCGAAGGTAGCGCGATCGTTTCCATCGCTTCGACCGGCGGCCTCGGGTGGAGCCGCCGCATTCCGGTCCATATGGAGCTGCTCCAGACGCAGGGCTTCCAGGCTGCGCTCGATTGGGCCGAGGCGCATCCAGAGCACGTCGCCGAAGGGTATGCCTTCTCGAAGGAAGCCGTGATCGTCTGGACGCAGTTCATGGGCGCACAGCTGATCAAGCGCGGCATCCGCATCAACTGCTCGCTGCCTTCGCCAACCCAGACACCGATGATGGCAAGCTTCCACGCCACCTCGGGCAAGGATGTCGTCGATGCCGCTGCCGAGCCGCTCGGCCGTTACACCACCGCCGCCGAACAGGCCGGTCCGCTGGTCCTGCTGTGCAGCGATCTCGCGGCCGTGGTGAACGGTGTGGTCCTGCCGGTTGACGGCGGTTTCATGGGTGGGCTCGCCACCGGCCAAGTGGACATCAGCAAAATGATGTCCAGGCCCAAGACCGACGCCTGAAGAACGCCGGCGAACGGGGAAATCGCTCCGGCGATTCCCCGTTCCGCCAAGCGAAAATCCGATTGATACCGGCCCGGTGGTCGTGTTGAGTCGGTCGTTACCTGCACGCGCCAATCCGCGCGGCATTTACTGCTGGGAAGGCCCTGCCACATGAATTTTGACCTCACCGACGATCAGGAAATGGTCCGCGACACGTTCGCGCGGTTCCTCGACGAGAACAGCTCGATGGTGCGCGTCCGCGCCGCCCAGGGCGGTGAGCAGGGCCCGGCAGGGTTCGATTTCGACTTGTGGCAAGGCCTCGCCGAACTCGGCGCATTCGCCATGCGCGTGACCGAAGAAGGCGGCGGCCTCGGGCTCGGCCTGTTCGACGCGGCGCTGCTGATGGAAGAGGTGGGCCGTACTCTGGCGAGCGGGCCGATCGCGGAAACGCTCGTCGCTGCGCGCTTGCTGGGCCAGCTCGGCGGCGACGCCCGGGCGGAACTGCTCGGCAAGATCCTTACAGGCGAGGCCGTCATCTCGCTCGCGCTGCACGACCTGGCAGAACGGCCGGTCCAGTGGATCGCCGGCGGCAAGGTCGCCGAGGCAGTGATCGCGCGCAAGGGCGGCGCGGTCGTGCTCGTCGAAGTGCCCGCCTCGGCGCGGCGCGACGAGGAAACGCTGGCCACCACCCCACTGGCAGAAATCGATCTCGGCGCGTTGACCGCAACCGAACTCGCGTCGGGCACCGATGCGCTGGCGGCGTTCGCTGCTGGGGTCGAGGAGTGGAAGATCTATTCGGCCGCGGCGCTGGCGGGGCTGGGCCGCGAGGCGCTTCGGCTCGGAGCCGCCTATGCCTGCGAGCGCAAAGCGTTCGGCCAGCTCATCGGCACCTTTCAGGGCATCTCGCATCCGCTTGCAGACCTGCTGTGCGACGTCGACGGCGCAAAGTTCCTGGCCTGGCGAGCGATCCGCCAGATCTTCGACAAGGCCGACGATGCCGCAACCTCGGTCTCTGTCGCGCTGTGGTTCGCCGCCGACGCCGCGGTCCGCGCCGCTTCGCAGTCGCTCCACACCTTCGGCGGCTACGGTCTCTCGACCGAATACGACATCCACTTGTTCGTGCTGCGCGCCAAGGAATGGCCGCTGGTCTGGGGCGACCCCCAGTCCCTCGGCGAAGAGGCCGGTCGCCGTCGCTACGGCGGCGAGACCGTCGCCTTGCCCGAGCCTGGCGATGTGCAGATCGACTTCGACCTGGGCGACGAAGCCCGCGCGCTGGTCGACGAAATCCGCGAGTTCTTCGACACCAACGTCACCGACGAAGAGCGGGCGAAGTTCCACTATTCATGGGAAGGCTACAACCCGCGGATCCACGCGCTGCTGGGCTCGAACAAACTGCTGTTCCCCGGTCTCCCTGAGCATCTCTCGGGCCGCAACATCCCGGCTTACGCCCGGATCGCCGCGATGGGCGAGTTCGAGCGCCAGGGCTACAACACCCCCGCCGCCGGGGTCGCGGGCATGGTCGCGATGATGATCGACAAGTATGGCAGCGACGAACTCAAGCGCGATGTCCTGCCCAAGATCATCGCGGGCGAGCAGATCTGCAGCCTGGGCTATTCCGAGCCGGGCTCCGGCTCCGACGTGTTCGCGGCGCAGTGCAAGGCCACGCCCGACGGGAACGGCTGGCGCATCGACGGCACGAAGATGTGGACCAGCGGCGCCAACCTTTCGACGTACGTGCTTCTGTTGGCCCGCACCAACAATGACGTCGCCAAGCACAAGGGCCTGACGATGTTCATCGTGCCGCTCAAGAACGAGGGTGTGACGGTCCAGGCCGTCCACACCTTCATGAACGAGCGCACCAACATCACCTTCTACGACGGCGTGCGGATCCCCGATAGCTGGCGCCTCGGTGAGGTCGATGGCGGGGTCAAGACGATGTCCGCCGCGCTCGAACTGGAGCACGGCGGCGGCTTTTCGAAGGTCATCAACGCGATGCTCGAAGCCGCCGAAAAACTGGCCGGCGAACTGACCAAGGACGGCAAGCCCCTGATCGAGAGCCCGGCCGCCCAGGTCCGGCTCGTGCGCACGCTCGGCCATTTGTGGATCTCGGACATGCTCGCCTACCGCTCGCAGTGGGCCAGCGTCGAGAAAAAGCCCAACCACGCCTTCGGGCCGATGGCCAAGATGTATTCGTCCGAGGTGTTTCTCAGCGATTCTCGCGACTTGCTCGACCTTACCGCACCGGCGTCGTTGTCCAAGCGCGAGGGCCCGGCGGGCTTCCTCAACCAGTGTTTCCGCCACGCGCACGGGACGACGATCTACGGCGGCACCAGCGAGGTGCACCGCTCGATGGTCGCCGAGCGGGGCCTCGGCCTGCCGCGCACCCGCGGTTGATAAAGGAAGTATCGATGACCGAAGCACCGCACCTCCTGGTCGACAACCCCGAAGAGGGGATCCTGGTCGCGACGCTCAATCGGCCCGACAAGCTGAACGCGATCACCCGCGATATGATGGACCTGCTGACCGAGGCGGTGATCCGGTTTCGCGACTCCGAGGATCTCAAGGTTCTGCTGATCCGCGCCACCGGCCGCTATTTCAGCTCCGGAGCGGACTTGCGGTCGGGCAACCAGAACGTCGTTTCCAAGACCGCGGCGATTACCAAGACCGCTCGCGGAATTCGCGAGAACCACCGGCTCAACCTCAACAACATGCAACAGCTCTGGGACGAGATGGAGCACATCGAGAAGCCCATCGTAGTCGCGCACCACGCGATGTGCGTCGGCGGCGGCCTCGAAATGAGCCTGAGCTGCGATTTCCGCCTGGCAGGCAAGAGCGCCGCTTATGCCTTCCCCGAAGGTCTGTTCGGCGTGTTGCCGGCCTCCAACGGCGTCAGCCGCCTGGCCCGCATGTGCGGCCCGCACTGGGCGCGCTGGCTGATCATGGCAAACAAGCCGGCGTCGGCCGAGATGGCCTACACGATGGGCCTCGTGCATCAGGTTTTCCCTGACGAGACGCTGGAGCAAGAGGCGATGGATTTCTGCCGCCACCTGGCGAAGCAAAACCCCGAGCAAATGGGCGCCGCCAAGATCGCGATCGAACTCGCCTCAGAACTTGGCCCCGAGATGGGCCGCCATGTCGAACGCATGGCCAACAGCGCCCTGATGCTGAACCCTGAATACCTGGCGAAGATGGAAGCCTATGTAAGGAACATCGGCTCGTCGGCCAAAGGGCCTTCGGCGGACTGAGCATCGGTCAAGTCCGTTATCGCGCATTCTTAGACGGGCAGAAGCGGCGCCGATCGCCGTCCATGCGACACCTCGATCTCGGCTGCGCGCCCCTCAGGCCCCCCGCATATCCCGGATAGCCATTTCCATCAGCCGGGCACACGGGCGCAGAAAGTGGTCACGGTCGTGCTGGATGTCCTGGGCCATCAGGCTCGGCAACTCGCGATCGGTGGCGATGGTGATCGAGCGTTCCAACCCGATCATCAGCACGGTCGCCATCGCAAATTCGGATGAGCGCCGCGCGCGCGGATCGCCGCCCATCTGTTCGCAGATCCGGCGGATGATCGGCTGCGTGGTGTTGATCCGCTGGTCGGCCATTCGCTGGTCGCCGCCATCCGACAGGCTGTTGCGAAGATGGAGCAGGCGCGTGTGGCGGGCCCAGAAATCTTGATATGCGGCGACGAATTCGTAGCACCGCTCGCCAAGCTCGTCGTCGCTCCAGCGCTCACGCAAGATGCCGAGGTAGCCGTCCTGCGCCGTTGCCATGACCGGGTCGAGCAACGCCAGGAGCAGCCCAGGCAAGTCCCCGAAGTAGTTGTATAGCGACGTCATTCCCAGCTTCGCCTGGCGCGCGACGGCGCTCAGCGTCAGGGGATCGACTGGCGAGCAATAGATGAGCTCGACCGCGGCGGCGATAATCCGGTCCCGGGTATCGCGCCCTTTGCGACCGAGTCGCTGGCCGGCAAGGTTATGGCTGAGATTCTCGGCATCCCCCTGAAGGTCGGAGGGAACCGGTCTCCCGGTCTCCGCCCCCGCCGCCTCAAGCTGCGCCGCGGCTTTCGCCACCGACCTTGCCCCTGCCGCTCGCTTACGCGGCGACCGTGTAGGCGATCAGCTTGGTCTCGAGGAATTCCTCGATCCCTTCGACGCCCCATTCACGGCCCATGCCGCTGGCCTTGTAGCCACCGAAGGGAATGTCGCCGGCGATGCACATGCCGTTGTTGACGCTCATCGAGCCGGTGCGAACCTTGCGGGCGATGTTCATCGCGCGCTCGTGATCGCCGGAGCTGACGCCGCCCGACAGGCCGTAGTCGCTCTCGTTGGCGATGCGGATCGCGTCCTCGTCGTCCTCGAACGGGATTACCACGAGCACCGGACCGAAGATTTCTTCCTGGGCGATGCGCATGTCGTTGGTGACATCGACGAACACGGTCGGCTCGATGAAGAAGCCGCCGCCCTTGTCAGGCCGGGCGTTGCCGCCATGGAGCAGCGTGGCGCCTTCCTGCTTGCCCAGTTCGATGTAGCCGAGCACGCGGTCTTGCTGACGCTTGGAGATCACCGGGCCCATGAGGTGGCCGGGTTCGGTCACGACGCCCCAGTTGTCGCCGTAGTTGGCGTAAGCCCCCTTCAGGATGGCCTTGGCCTCTTCGTAGCGGCTCCTGGGGACGAGCAGGCGCGACTGGACCGCGCAGCCCTGGCCGGCGTGGAACACCAGCATGGTCATCGCCACGTCCATGGCGAAGTTCGGCGCATCGTCGAGCACGATCTTGGCCGACTTGCCGCCCAGTTCGAGGAACACGCGCTTCAGCGTCTTGGCGCCCTGTTCCATGATCCGCTTGCCCACGCCGGTCGAACCGGTGAACGAGATCAGGTCGACGCGCGGATCGTTGACCAGCATTTCGCCCGCCTCGGCCGGGTCGCTACCGAATACGACGTTGATGACGCCGGCGGGGAAGCCCGCCTCGGCAGCAAGCTCGCCGAAGATCGCGCCGAGGCCCGGGGTGTTCGGAGCGGGCTTCAGGATCACGGTGCAACCGGCCAGCAACGCTGCCACGACCTTGCCGATATTGACATAGAGTGGGACGTTCCACGGCGTTATCGCCGCAACGACGCCGACCGCCTCACGAACCGCGATACGCTTGTGGTTCATGCCGAAGGCCGGACGGGTGCCGTAATCCTTCTCCCATTCCACCTGCGGGAAGATGCGGATGTAATCGTCCCAGCCATCGAGCGCCATGTCGACATGGGCCCGGCCGACCGCACCCATCGCCGCGCCAGCCTCGTGCTGCGCGAGTTCGCCCAGTCTCGCGCGGTTCTGCTCGAACAGCGCGCGATACTTCTTCACCAGTTCGACCCGCTTCTCGACGTTGGTCGACCAGTCGGTCGTGTCGAAGGCGCGGCGGGCGGCCGCGATCGCCGCATCGACATCCTCGGCAGTGGCGTCGGCGGCCTTACCGACGGGCTGGCCGGTCCACGGGCCGATCACGTCATAAGTTCTGCCGCCGGTCGCATCGCGAAGCTGGCCGTCGATGTAGAGCTTGGCGTCGGAGAGCTGGGCCATTTTTCGGTTTCCTGTGTTCGAATTCGCTATGCGATAATGGGGGGAGATATGGAGATATGGGGGCGGCGGCTCAGGCCTTCCAGGCGCTGAGCGCGACCAGCGGAATATTCACGTCGGCTGGACTGTCGATGACCGCGCGGAACGCGTCGGTGATCGAGTTGTAGTGCGAAATCGGTCGTTCGCGCAGGTTGATCCCTGCGGCGGCGCACGACTGGTGAAAGCGCACCGCGACTTCCATCGGCCAGTCCGGAGCGGTCTTGGTCTCGTCCATCATCTGCCCGGCGCGAACCACCGTGGTGCGAATGCCCTCGGCCTCGAGGTCGCGACCGATCGATTCGCTGAGATGCTCGACGCCGGCTTTGGTCGCCTCGTACATCCACAGCATCGGGAACTTCACCCGGATCGACTCGCTGGTCACGTTGATTACGTGCCCGCCACGCGACAACAGCTTCAGGCCCTCGCGGGTGCAGAAGATCGGCCCGCCGAAGTTGGTGTGAAGCATCGAGAGGACCTGCTCGTCGCCGGCGTCCTGGATCGTGAACGGCTCGAAGACGCCCGCATTGTTGATCAACACGTCGATCTGCGGATGGCTCTCGCCGATCTGGGCAAAGGCGGCGCGGACCGATTCCGGATTGCCGACATCGCACTGGACCGCGAAATGGGGCGCGCCGAGTTCCGCGGCGACCGCCTCGACTTTCGCCAGCGTGCGGCCGAGCAGGATTACCGTGTCGCCGTCCTTGGCGAAGCGGCGGGCGAGCGCCCTGCCCAGCCCGTCTCCGGCACCGGTAATCGCGATGGTCTTAGCCACAGGCTTTCCTCTTTCCCGCTGTTCTCAAGGTCGAATGCGTTCCCAAAATCGGAGCGCGCGGGCAAGGGAATTGTGAAACGCGGCGGCGATAACTGGAACGCCGTTCTCGCCGGCAACTCCGCCTAGGTCGGGGCCGCGCTCAGCCCGCCTCGACGGCGGCCTGGGTCCGCCGCGTCAGGTTTCCGCGCATGCGGCCAAGCGCGACCATCATCTCGTCGCGCTGGGCGTCGGCGACCCCGTCCATGGCCGTTTCCAGCGTCTCAAGCGCAAGCGGCCGCAACTGGGCGATCAACGCGTTGCCCTTGTCGGTAAGGAACAGCCGCCAAGCCCGGCGGTCGGCGGGATCCGGCCGCCGCTCGACCACCGCGGCTTCCTGCAGGCGATCGATCATCCGGCCCAGCGTGATCGGCTCGACTTCCAGGATATCGGCCAGGCCGCCCTGGTTGATCCCTTCGTGGCGGGCGAGCAAGCTGAGCACCTGCCATTGCGGCCGGGTGATCCCGATCGAGCGGGCTCGCTCGTCGAAGCTACGCCGCATCAAGCGTGCGACCTGCGCGATCATCGAGCCTATGTTGTCTTCCATCGGTGCTAGGCAATAATAGCAGTGCTGACTATATTCCAGCGCAATTCCGGAAACGGACTTTGGCAAGGAGCGCCGCGCATGAAAAGCACGATCAAGGACAGCATCGGGCTGCCGTTCACGATCTTTCGGGCGCGCGATGCCCTCGATTACCGCGAGGCTGGCTGCATGGAATCCCAGCCAGTCTCCGCCGAGGAGCAGACTTTCGGAGCACAAATGGTCGAGGCGGGGATGCTCGACGGCAGCTCGGTCAAGCTGCTGTTCTCGCGGCCGGGGCTGTCGCTCAGCTACGCCTGGTTCAAAAGCGGATTCCCCCTGCCGCGCCACAGCCACGATGCCGATTGCGCCTATTTCATCATCGCCGGATCGCTGCGGATCGGCACCGAGGAGTTGGGCCCAGGCGACGGGTTCTTCGTCGGCAAAGCGGTGCCCTACACCTACACGCCAGGGCCGGAGGGTGTCGAAGTTCTGGAGATCCGCACCGCGAACAAGTTCGACATCAAGCTGCTGTCCGGGACCAACCCGGCCTACTGGCAGAAAGCGCTGGCGGGACTGATGGCCGCCAAGGAAACCTGGCCGGAGCAGACGCCGCCGTCGGGCATGACGGTCGGGTAAGCCAAACGACTGAAGAAACGGGGCGAGGAACTTGTCCCTGCATCAGCCTTCCGCTGCCAGCCGCTCGGCGGCCAGCGTGCGCAAATCCGCGGTCTTGATCTTTGCGCTGCCGGTCGTCTTGAGGTCGTCCTCGGCGACGAACAGCACCCGGCGCGGGATCTTGTAGCTGGCCAGCTTCTGCTTGGCGTAAACCTTGATTTCGTCCTCGCTCAGCACCGCGCCTTCGTGCGGCACGATGCACGCGACCACGAGCTCGCCGAGCAGGTCGTCGGGCACTCCGACCGTTTGCGACACTTTCACCCCCGGGGCAGTACGGATCACGTCGTCGATCTCGATCGGCGACACGTTGGCCCCGCCGGTCTTGATGATGTCGTTGAGCCGGCCCTCCCAGTGGAGCCGTCCTCGGTCGTCGAACCAGCCACCGTCGCCGGTGCGGAAGAAGCCCTCCG
>JBDSOM010000070.1:0-7966 GCA_039914785.1 Novosphingobium sp. | reverse complement strand
CGCGCCCAATCCCGAGGTGCGGATGCTCAAGAACTGGACGATGCGCCGGCCGCAAAGTCCGCTGGTCGTGCGCTCGAAAGCCAGCCTGGCGGAAGCCGGCGTGCCAGTCGAACTCGCCCCAGCCGAGCGTGCTGCAGCCGAGCCTTGCACGTGCAAAAGTCATCCGGCGAGCGCCAGCGCCTAGAGTCACAACGCGCTTCAGAGATCGGATCAGTTGCGTTCGGCGCGGCTGCGCGCCACATCGCGCCGATGCAATTTCGCGCCCCCGCCATCGTCTGCGCCTCGCGCCCGCATGGCGAAACTGCGGGGATCGTGCGCCTGCTGACCGCCGACTATGGCCTCGTCGCGGGCTACCTTGCCGGGGCGCGGGGGCGGGAACTGCGACCGGTGCTGGTGCCGGGCAATCTGGTCGATGCGGAACTCCGCGCCAAGTCCGACAGCCAGTTGCCGTTCGCCCGGCTCGAACTCACCCAAAGTCGCGGGCCGTGGCTGTCGGAGCCGCTCGCCGCCGCGGCGATCCAGTGGGCGACCACGCTGACCGCCGCCGCGCTGCCCGAGCGGCAACCGTTTCCGGCGCTGTATGCCGCGCTGACCGCGCTGCTCGATGCGGTGTGCCACGCCCCCTCGGCGCGCGGGTGGCTCCCGGGGCTGCTGGCGTACGAGACGCTGCTGCTGCGCGAGCTCGGCTACGGTGCGGACGTGGTCCGGCCGGAGCCCGCCGACTGGCCCGCCACGCTGGCGGCGTTCGACCGGCTCGGCGCCGCGCTGGCGCGCTATCCGCTTGCCGATCGACGCGGCGATGTTATGGGAGCGCGCACCATGCTGCGAGAGCGGTTGGCGAAGATCGAAGGATAAGAAACTCCCATGAAGATCGCAGTTTTCGCCGGGGACGGCATCGGCCCCGAGGTGACGCGCGAAGCGGTTCGGGTGATCGAGGCGCTCGGGCTGAACGACCTTGAATTGCTCTACGGCGACGTCGGCGGCGCGGCTTGGCGCAAGCACGGCCATCCGCTGCCGGCATCCACGCTCGCCATCGCCCACGAGGCCGACGCGATCCTGTTCGGCGCGGTGGGTGATTTCGAATGCGACAAGCTGGAGCGGCACTTGCGCCCCGAACAGGCGATCCTGGGCTTGCGCAAGGAACTGGGCCTGTTCGCCAACTTGCGCCCCGCCAAGATGTTTGCGGGAATGGAAGACGCCTCGGCGCTCCGCCCGGAAGTCGCCGGCGCGATCGACCTGCTGATCATCCGCGAGCTCAATGGCGACGTCTATTTCGGCGAGAAGGGCATCCGCACCCTGCCCGACGGCCGCCGCCAGGGCTGGGATATGATGTCCTATGCCGAGGACGAAGTGCGCCGCATCGCCCACGTCGGGTTCAAGGCCGCGCAAGGCCGCCGGGGCAAGCTGTGCTCGGTCGACAAGGCCAACGTGCTCGAGACCTCGCAGCTGTGGCGCGACACCGTGATCGAGGTCGCCAAGGGCTATCCCGACGTCGAGCTCAGCCACATGTACGTCGACAACGCGGCGATGCAGTTGGTGCGCAGCCCGGGCCAGTTCGACGTGATCGTGACTGGCAACCTGTTCGGCGACATCCTGTCCGACCAGGCCAGCATGTGCGTCGGCTCGATCGGCCTGCTGGCTTCGGCGGCCTTGGCGGAAGGAACCATGGGGCTTTACGAGCCGATCCACGGCAGCGCGCCCGACATCGCCGGCCAGGACAAGGCCAACCCGCTGGCGACGATCCTGTCGGCGGCGATGCTGCTGCGTCACTCGTTCGGCCGCGAGGCGGAAGCCCAGCAGATCGAGGCGGCAGTGGCCAAGACCCTGGCCGACGGGTTCCGCGGCGCGGACCTTGGCGGCACCCACGGCACGGCCGCGATCGGTGACGCGGTGCTCGAGCGGCTGTGACATGACCTTGCAACTCGCGGTCGTGCTGCCGACCTACAACGAGCGCGGCAATCTGCGCTCGATGATCGAGCGGCTCGATCAGGCGCTGACGGGGATCGCCTGGGAGGCTGTCGTCGTCGACGACAACAGCCCCGACGGCACTTCGGACGAAGCGCGGGCGATCAGCATCGAGGACCCACGGGTTCGCATCATCCATCGTATCAACCGGCGCGGTCTCGCCTCGGCGGCGATCGAGGGGATGCTCGCGACCGCGGCGCCCGTCGTCGCGGTCATGGACGCGGATCACCAGCACGACCCCGCGTTGCTGCCGCAGATGCTCATCGCGGTGAACAGCGGCGAGTACGACCTGGCTTACGCCTCGCGGTTCTGCGAGGGCGCGAGCACCGAGGCATGGGGCCGGCCCGACCGGGTCAAGGCGTCGGGCGTCGCCAATCGGCTCGCTCGCAAGATCACCGGGGTCGAGCTCAGCGACCCGATGAGCGGCTACTTCATGCTGCGCGCCGACATCCTGCGCGCCGACGCGCACCGGCTGTCGGGCGTCGGCTTCAAGATCCTGCTCGACATCCTCGCTACGGTCGACACCGCGCTGCGCGTCAAGGAATTCCCGATGCACTTCGCCGCGCGCGCCGAAGGCGAAAGCAAGCTCGACCGTACGGTGGTCTTCGAATTCCTCGTCGGGCTCTACGATCGCTGGCTCGGCCGGATCATCCCGACGCGCTTCGCGCTGTTCGGCACGATCGGTGCCGTCGGCGTGGTCATCCACATGGCGATCCTGGCGGCGTTCCTGAACACGTTCGGAGGCGGCCTGCAGGACGGCGTATTCACCGTGTTCGAGGCCGGCCAGACGATTGCCGCGGTCGTGGCGATGACGTTCAACTTCGTGTTGAACAACTCGCTCACGTACGCCGACAAGCGCCTGACCGGGTTCGTCCCCTTGCTCCGAGGTTGGTGCAAGTTCGCGCTGACCTGCTCGGTCGGCCTGCTGACGAATGTCGGCGTGGCCGCCGTGCTGGTCCGCTTCGGCTTCCACGAATATCCGGCAGCCATCACAGGGATTATCGTCGGTTCAGTGTGGAATTTCGCGCTGAGCTCGAAGTTCGTGTGGGGGCGGTACTGAGGCTTTCGCGGGTGTGTTAACGCCAGCTCCTGAGCCACATCCACTGGACGTAGGAGTTCTTCCCGCCGTGCAGTTCGGCGGCCGAAATGATGGGGTAGAAGTAAACGAACATCCCCGCTGATATCGCCAGCACCCCGCCCGGGATCCAGCGCCACCGTCCGCCGCGCTGCCAGCTTGCGTCGAGCGCCAGGGCGAGGCAGCCCATCAGGAATACGCTGGGCAGCAGGTAGTGGTAGTAGAATTGGATAGGCTTGCCCGAGACCACCCACATACCGAGCGTCGCCAGGTAGAGCAGCGCGCAGACCAGCGCTTCGCGCCGCCGGCGCCAGACGCCGGCCCACAGGCACCACAGCACGGCGGGCAGCCCGGCCAGCATCGTGAACGGGTTGCCGATCAGCACGATGCCGCGTTGGGCGCCGTCGATGGGCTCGTAAAGATACCAGACCGCGCGCCAGTCGCCGATCCATTGGTACCAGACGCTGCGATAGGGGTGCAGCCGGGTGACGCTGTCCTGCAGCTGCAGCATGTAGCGGTGCCACGCGATCGGCGCGAGCGGGCTGACCGCTTCCTTGGCGTAGAAGAACGCGGGCAGGTAGGTCAGCCAGTAGACCGCCAGGGGCAGTGTCCCCAGCCAGAACGCGGCTTCCATCAGCGAGATGCCCGGGACCGGACCGCTGTCGCTGCGCTGGAAACAGCGCCAGCCGTGGGCTTTCAGGCGCAGTCCGAGGAAGGCCAGCCCCGGCATGAGCGCCACGGGCGCGATGCTCCACTTGGCGCCGAGCGCGAGGCCGAGGCACAGGCCCGCCGCCGCCAGTCGCCAGCGCGCCCGGCCGGCGGGCAACCGCGTCGCCGCCGCGAACTGCCATAGCGCCACCATCCCCAGGCCGGCCATGACCATATCGAGCATCGCAATGCGGCTCTGGATGAACCACGAAAAGCTGGTCGCCAGAAGGATCGTCCCGGCCAGCGCCGCGAAGCGCCGGCCGCTGGCCCACCACAGCGCGCGCCCGAAGGCGAACAGCCCGAGGGCTCCGAACAGCGCCGAGGGAATGCGCCAGACCAGCGGGCGGTCGCCGAGTAGCGCGATGGCCGCAGCGATTGCCTCCTTGGCGAGCAACGGATGCTCCGGGTTGGCGCGGGTCAGCTCCAGCAGCTTGCGCGCCGCCGGGACGTAGTGGACTTCGTCGAAGTAGACCCTGGAAGGGATTCCCAGGCGGTGCCAGCACAGCGCCAGAAAGGCGAGCGCGATGGCGAGAGTCCAGCCGAGCGGATCGCGCTGTGAAGCATGGGCGGACGTCATCTTGGCCGCGAATATCGCGCGCTTGCGGTTGGCGCAATGCCTTGCTCTCACGCCGCCTCGCTCCTAGACCGCCCCCTATGAAACGCACTACCGGACAAGACCGCTCGATCACCTCCAAGTGGCGGCCCGCGACGCAGGCGGTGCGCGGCGGCACCTGGCGTTCGGAATGGGGCGAGACCAGCGAAGCGATCTTCATGACCTCGGGCTATTCGTACGAGGACGCCGGGACCCCCGCCGATCGCTTCGCCGGCAAAGCCGCCGGCATGACTTATTCGCGCACCCAGAACCCCTCGGTTCAGATGCTCGAGGAGCGGATCGCGCTGCTGGAAGGCGCGGAGGCCTGCCGCGCGCAGGCATCCGGCATGGCCGCGATGAGCACGGCAATGCTGTGCCAGCTATCCGCGGGCGACCACATGGTCGTCGCGCGCGCCGCCTTCGGGCCGACTCGGTGGGTGACGGACAACCTGCTGCCGCGCTTCGGGATCGAGTGCACGGCAGTCGACGGCCGCGACCTCGACCAATGGCAGGCGGCGATCAGGCCCAACACGAAAGTGTTCTTCTTCGAGACGCCCGCCAACCCGACGATGGATATCGTCGATATCGCTGCGGTCTGCGCGCTGGCGCGCAGTCACGGCATCACTTCGGTCGTGGACAACGCCTTCGCCACCGCCGCGCTGCAGCGTCCGCTCGACCTTGGGGCCGACGTGGTCGCTTATGCCGCGACCAAACTGATGGACGGGCAGGGCCGGGTGCTCGCCGGCGCGGTCTGCGGGACGGCGGAATTCATCAACAACACGTTGCTGCCGTACCAACGCAACACCGGGCCGACGCTCTCGCCGTTCAATGCCTGGTTGGTGCTGAAGGGGCTGGAAACGCTCGAACTGCGGGCGATCAAGCAGGCCGAAAACGCGCTGGAGATCGGCCGTTTCCTCGAAGGCCGCGTGCCGGTGCTCAACCATCCTGGGCTGCCGAGCCATCCGCAGCACGAACTGGTCAAGCGGCAGATGAAGATGGCCGGATCGGTCTTTTCGTTCGAGGTGGATGGCGGGCGTCCGGCGGCGCATGCGTTTCTGGATGCGCTCGAGATGATCGATATCTCGAACAACATCGGTGACACCAAATCGCTGATGACGCACCCGGCCTCGACCACCCATTCGAGCCTGACGCCCGAAGTTCGCGCGGAGATGGGGATCACCGAAGGGATGATCCGCATCAGCGTCGGGCTGGAGGATCCACAGGACGTCATGGAAGATCTGGACCGGGGCCTGAGGGCCGCCGTGACCTGACACGGAGCAACGCTCCATACAGTCGCGGAGTTGTTCCAGTGTCCAAACCCGTTTAGGCTTCGAGTCGCAATGAAAGAGCTTTTCCAGCACGCCGCGTTCACCGCTGGCATCACCGTCCGCGTGGCGGTGAATTTTCTGCCGGAACAGTCGCGAATCGAAGCTGGCAAGTGGTTCTGGGTTTATCACATCCGGATCGAGAACGATTCCGCCGAAACCGTGCAGCTTATGACCAGGCATTGGCGGATCACCGACGCGCGCGGCCTGATCAACATCGTCGAGGGCGACGGTGTGGTCGGCGAACAGCCGGTGCTTCGTCCTGGGCAGAGCCACGATTACGTCTCGGGCTGTCCGCTGACGACTCCTCATGGGAGTATGCAGGGACACTATACTTTCCGCGGCGAGGACGGCTCGGACCGCGAAGCCGCGATCCCGTTCTTTTCGCTCTCCGCACCTGCCAAGGCCGATCGCCCGACCGACTTTTCGGCTTAGGCCCACCGACTTCTTGGCTAGGATAGGCTCCAGGCTTGTCCTCCTGGCCTCGGGGCCATAGGGAAATGCCATGAAGCGCACGCATCTGCCCCTCAATGCCCTCAGGGTGTTCGATGCGGCGGCACGCCATCTCTCCTTCACCCGTGCGGCCGACGAGTTGGCGGTGACCCCCGCTGCGGTCGGCCAGCAGATTCGCGCGCTCGAGGATATGCTGGGGGTCGTGCTGTTTCGTCGCACCAGCAAAGGGCTAGAACTGACCGACGAGGCCGGGGCCGGGCTGGAATCGCTGCGGGCGGGGTTCCTGCACTTCGAGAATTCGGTTCAGGAAATGCAGGCCGGCCAATCGAGCCACGTATACACGATCGCGGCGCCCAGCGATTTCTTTGCAGCCTGGCTCGCCCCGCGCATCGCCGCGTTTCGCGTGGAGAATCCGGAAGTGCGCTTCGTACTACTCGATGGCGAGCACGCCGACTTCACCGAAGCCAACCTCGACCTCGCCGTGCGTTGGGCAGAAGGGCCGGGCGAGCTTGAAGGCGCACCGCTGGGCGAACCGCTGCGGGTGACCGTCGGCGCGGGACCGTGGATCGCCTGGCCCGGCGACCATTTGCCCGGAGGGGAAGGCGGGGACGCCCCGCTGCTCACTGTCGGCGATGCCGGACAGGCCCTGGCAGCCGCGGCGAGTGGCCTTGGGCAGGCGCGGGTGCCACAGTTGCTGGCGCAACAGTGGCTCGATGGTGGCCAACTGGCTGACGCGAGTTCGCCCGAACCCTGCCGCCGCGGCTACTGGCTCGTCGCGCCGTTGCCGCAATGGCGCCAGAAGAAGGTCAAGGCGCTGGTCGCGCATCTGACCGGCCAGGCCTGAGCCTCTCTTCTGGACACGCGGCAATGCCGTGGTCATGCTGTTCATTGGTTCAGCGCAGACTGAGAGGATGCCGGCCATGACCGGGATAACGATCGAGAACGCTCAGCCGCTGGTCGGCGGGATCGTCCATGTCGACAAGGCCCACTTGTGCGACGACGACGTTATCGCGCAGATCAAGACGGCGCTCGAAACCCGCGGGGTCCTGGTCTTTCCGCGGCTCAACGCGTCCGATGACGAGCAGCTCGCCTTCACCGACAAGATGGGCGAGCGGGTGAACTTTACCCGCCAGGTGCCGGGGTCCGACGTCGCCGCAGCGGACGTCTACATGATCACCCTGGACCGCAAGCTCAATAACGAGCCCGACTACGTGCTCGGGACATTCTTCTGGCACGTCGCCGGCGCGACGATCGACCATGCGCTACCCAAGGCCACGACGTTGTCCGCCTGCCAGCTTTCGGCGAGCGGCGGCTCGGACAGCGTCGAAGCTGCGGTTTGTCCAGTCCATGGCCACCCCAGCGAGGAGCGCCGCGAGCGCTATCGCAATCTCGCCGCGGTGACGGAGCAGCCGCTCGTCTGGACCCACGATGACGGCCGCAAGTCGTTGCTGTTCGGCACCCATGCCGACGGGATCGTCGGGAGCCCGGGGCCCACGGCCGCTCGATCCTGACCCGGCTGATCCGGTGGGCGGCGCAGCCTGACTTTGTCTACCGCCATGACTGGCAGGTGGGGGACATGGTGATCTGGGACAACGAGGGCCTGATGCACCGGGTGGTTCCGTATACCCACGAGGGCCGGGTGATGCATCGCACCACGATAGCCGCGCACAACAAGCCGGGCCATGTCGCCAGCGAGGCGGATCACGCCAAGCTGTTTGAAGTCGCTTAAGCCACGACCGCGCGGTGGCAAAATTCCCAGAGCTCGTCGGCGAGGCGGTCACGCCGCTTGCCGTCGCTGCCCGCAGTTTCCTGGTTGATCAGTTCGGTATGTACCGTCGTTGCCACCAG
>JBDSOM010000199.1:0-4458 GCA_039914785.1 Novosphingobium sp. | reverse complement strand
GATCGGTGCGCTTGGATTGGCGCTGCTGGGCGCGCTGGCGCTCGCCGGATGCAAGCCAGCCCCCGTTCCGGCTAAGCCGGCGCTGTGGGAAGTGTCCGGCCCGAAGGGCGAGCGGGCCTGGCTGTTCGGCACGATCCACGCCCTGCCCCGACCCGCCGCCTGGCGCTCACCGGCGATCGACCGCGCACTGGGCGATGCGGATCGGATCGTGGTCGAAATCGCGGAGGTCGGCGACGGCGGCGCCATGCAGCGCACGTTCGCCGCTCTGGCCACGACCCCCGGTCAGCCAGCGCTCGCCAGCAAGCTTCCGCCCGAATTGCGGGGCAAGCTCGCGGCCGAGCTCAAGGCGGCGGGGCTCGATGAAAGCCGGTTCGCCGATCTCGAGACCTGGGCCGCCGCACTGACGCTGGCGCAAGCTGGCGCGAAGGACATGGACAGCGCCAATGGCATCGACCGGGCGGTGATCGCCCTGGCCGGCCAGCGCCCGGTGATCGAGCTTGAGGGAACGCGCGGCCAGCTCGGGATCTTCGACGCGCTGCCCGAGGCCGAGCAGCGCGACTTGCTGGCGGCGGTCGTGGCCGACCCGGAACAGCAGGGCGAGAGCCCCACCGACGCCTGGCTCAAGGGCGACATGGCCGCGATCGAGCGCGAGACGCACCGTGGCCTGCTCGCCGATCCCGAACTGCGGCAGGCCTTGTTCTCGGGGCGCAACAAGGCGTGGACGGACAAGATTGCCGCGATGCTCGCTGCCGGGCAAAGGCCGTTCGTCGCGGTTGGCGGCGCCCATATGGCGGGCAGCGAAGGCCTGCCCGCGCTCCTCGGCGCGCGCGGTTATCAGGTCAGGCGCGTGCAATAGGCGAATGACGCGGCTCGACGCTGGTTGCAATCGGCCCCCATTCCCGCTAGGGGCGCCGGCTTCCCGTTATGGTCATCCCTGGAGGCGTGGCGGAGAAGTTGTACAATTTCGTATCGAGAAGGTGAAGTCAGATGAGTGATACCCTGACCCTGCCGGCCGAGACGCGCGAACGGGCTGGCAAGGGAGCCTCCCGTGCATTGCGTCGCGAAGGCCGCGTCCCCGCCGTTGTCTATGGCGGCAATGAAGAACCGCTGTCGATCCACGTCGAGGAGAAGGAACTGCGCCGCCAGCTCGGCACCGGTCACTTCTTCAACTCGGTCGTGGACGTCGAAGTCGGCGGCCAGAAGCTGCGGACGCTGCCCAAGGACGTCGCCTTCCATCCCGTCACCGAGCGCCCGCTCCACGTCGACTTCCTCCGCGTTTCGAAGAACGCCAAGGTCCACGTCAACGTGCCCGTCGTGTTCATCAACGAAGAAGCCTCGCCGGGCCTCAAGAAGGGCGCTGTGCTGAACATCGTCAAGCACGAGCTCGACCTGGTCTGCGAAGCCGACAAGATCCCCGACGACATCATCATCGACGTCACCGGCCTCGAGATCGGCGATTCGATCCACATCAGCCACGTCAAGCTGCCCGCTGGCAGCGAAAGCGGCATCACCGATCGTGACTTCACGATCGCCACCATCGTCGCCCCGTCCGCGCTTCGCAGCGAGACCGGTGACGGCGAAGACGACGCCGAGACCGCGGCCGAGGCCGTCTGAGAACGAGCCCTCTCCCCTTTCGAGGGGAGAGGGCGTTTCTGATGCAACTTTGGGTCGGCCTCGGCAATCCTGGTCCGCAATACGCGATGAACCGGCACAACGTCGGGTTCATGCTCGCGGATGTGCTGGCGGACATTCACAGCTTCGGCCCGGTCCAGAAGAAATTCCTGGGCTGGCTGCAGGAAGGCCGGATCGGCGGGGCCAGGATCCTGCTGCTGAAACCCGCCACTTACATGAACGAAAGCGGCCGCGCCGTCGGTGAAGCGCTGCGCTTCTACAAGCTCGGCACCGACGCGCTGACCGTGTTCCACGACGAGCTCGATCTCGCCCCCTTCAAGGTCAAGGTGAAGCAAGGCGGCGGCACCGCCGGCCACAACGGCTTGCGCTCGATCGATCAACACTTGGGCGCCGAATTTCGCCGCGTGCGGCTCGGCATCGGCCACCCCGGACACAAGGACCGGGTAACCAGCTACGTCCTGGGCAACTATGCCAAGGCAGAAATGGATCCACTCGCGGATATGCTGGGCGCCATTTCGGCAGAGGCAGAGTGGCTGGCCAAGGGCAACGACGCGCGGTTCATGAACGACGTCGCGATGCGGCTGGCGGAATAAACCGGCCGACAGCGCGCCAATCTACCGCTCCCTCAGTCCACTACAGCACCAGCGACGCCAGGCCCAGGAATATGCCCATGCTGGCGATGTCGCTGGCGGTGGTCAGGAAGATGCTCGACGCGGTCGCCGGATCCGCCCCGAACTTCTTGAGGATCAGCGGAATGCCGGCCCCAGCGATGCCGCTGATGGTGCACGCGATCGTCATCGCGAACAGCGCGACGAGGCCGAACTTGAAGGGATCGTGCTCGCCCTGCATCCAGGCGTAGACCCACAGCCCCGCGCCCGCGGTGATCCCTACCAGCAGCCCATTGAAGAACCCCAGCGCGCCCTCCTTGATCACCAGCGCGCGCTCGCTGCCGGGTTTGATATCGCCCAGCGTCATCCCGCGCAGCGCTACCGCCAGCGCCTGGCAGCCGGTGTTGCCCGTCTGCCCCGCCATCACCGGCAGGAACACCGCGAGGATCACCAGCCGGCTGAGCGTGCCCTCGAACATGCCGACCACCGCGGCGGCGAGGAACGCGGTCAGCAGGTTCACCTGCAGCCATGGATGGCGCAGCAGCAGGCTGCGGCGTAGCGGCGTCGCCATCCGCTCTTCCTTCTCGACACCGACCATCGCGCCCGCTTGCGCCGAGATCTCGATCGCGCGGTTGGCGAACAAATCCGCCCCCCGGACGAGGCCAACCAGACGCCCCGCGCCGTCCACCACCGGATAGACCGGGAAATGCCGATCGAGCACCTGCCGCAGCGCATCGTCGAGCGGGGTATCGCGCTTCAGCGTGAACACCTCGCGCAGCATCAGCGTTTCGAGCGTGTCTTCGGGCTTGGCCAGCAGCATCTCGCGCATGGCGACCAGCCCGAGCAGGCGGCCATCGGGCGCGGTGACGTAAAGGTAGGTGATGAACGCGCTGCGGACTTGCTCGCGCAGCCGCGCAGTGGCCGCCGCCACGGTCGTCGCGGGCGGAAACACGCCCACCGGCGGGGTCATCAGATCGGCAACGACCGGATTGTCCTTGGCCAAGGCCGCAGTTTCAAAGTCCCGATCCGGCGCGACGATCGCCTGGCTAGTTCCGCTCACGAACATTTCCCCCGTTCAATCCAGCGTGCAGCGCGAGAGAAAGACCGACCCAACGCAATCGGTCAAGCCAAGGATGCCGCGCGGGGCTGGCCTTACCGCCCCCTCCCCGCTAAGCGCCCCGCTTACGCCCCTAATTTGAGGCACCCCTATTTTGCGCCAGGGGGGCCGGCGCGATCAGAAGGAATACAATCGATGGGTTTTCGCTGCGGGATCGTAGGGCTGCCGAACGTCGGCAAATCGACCCTGTTCAACGCGCTGACCGAGACCCAGGCCGCGCAAGCCGCCAACTATCCGTTCTGCACGATCGAACCCAACGTCGGCCAGGTCGGCGTGCCCGATCCGCGGCTCGATCAGCTGGCGGCGATCGCCGGCAGCGCCAAGATCATCCCGACCCAGCTGGGCTTCGTCGATATCGCTGGCCTCGTGCGCGGCGCGTCGAAGGGTGAAGGCCTGGGCAACCAGTTCCTGGGTAACATCCGCGAGGTCGACGCGGTTGTTCACGTGCTCCGCTGCTTCGAGGATGACGACATCCAGCATGTCGACAACAAGATCGACCCGATCTCAGACGCCGAGACGGTCGAGACCGAACTGATGCTGTCTGACCTCGAAAGCCTGGAAAAGCGCGTCCCCGCCGCAGTCAAGAAGGCCGCGCAAGGCGACAAGGAGCAGAAGATCGTCGCTGCCGTACTCGGCCAGGCGCTCGACCTGCTGCGCGAGGGCAAGCCCGCTCGCCTGACCGTGCCCAAGGACGAGGAAGAAGCCCGCGTCTTCGCCCAGGCGCAACTGCTCACCGCCAAGCCCGTGCTGTATGTCTGCAATGTCGAGGAAGCCAGCGCCGCCGCCGGCAACGCCTTTTCCGCCAAGGTGTTCGAGAAGGCCAAGGCCGAAGGCGCCAACGCAGTGATCGTTTCCGCCGCGATCGAGAGCGAGCTCGTCGGCATGGATCCCGAGGAGCGCATGGTGTTCCTCGAGGAAATGGGCCTCCACGAAACCGGGCTCACCCGGATCATCCGGTCGGGCTACGACCTGTTGCACTTGCTGACCTTCTTCACCGTCGGTCCCAAGGAAGCCCTGGCCCTGATGATGAAGGCGGTAACCTTGCTGCGTGAAGGCAAGCCCGCGCGCCGTGCCGAGCTCGCGCCGGAAGAACGCGGCCCT
>JBDSOM010000009.1:0-5575 GCA_039914785.1 Novosphingobium sp. | reverse complement strand
CGCGGTCGATTGCCCGCTGCACCTCGGGATCACCGAAGCGGGCGGGCTCATCGGGGGCACGGTCAAAAGCTCGATCGGCATGGGCAACCTGCTGTGGGCCGGGATCGGCGACACGATCCGCGTCTCGCTTTCCGCCGAGCCCGAAGAGGAAGTGCGCGTCGGCTTCGAGATGCTCAAGGCGCTGGGCCTGCGCACCCGCGGCGTCCGCGTCGTCTCGTGCCCGAGCTGCGCGCGCCAGGGCTTCGACGTTATCCGCACGGTCGAGGCGCTGGAAGCCCGCCTGAGCCACATCAAGACCCCGATGTCGCTGTCGGTGCTCGGCTGCGTCGTCAACGGCCCCGGCGAGGCGCGCGAGACCGATATCGGCATCACCGGCGGCGGCAACGGCAAGCACATGGTCTATCTGTCGGGCGTTACCGATCACCATGTCCAGAGCGAGGACATGCTCGATCACATCGTGATGCTGGTCGAGAAGAAGGCCGCCGAACTCGACGCAGCGGGCGCACTCGCCGAAGCTGCGGAGTAATCGCGGCTTGCCGCGCGCCGGGGTAAGTTCGCCGAATCGGACTTGCATCGTTGTTAATCGACCAGCTAGCCTTTCCGTAGTATGGTAGGGGCATGAACAGGCGAGACCTCATCAGAGGCGGTTTGGCGGCAGGGGCGACCCTCGCGCTGCCTGCGCGCGCTTTGGCCGATGACCTAACCCGGGCTTTCGACAGCGCGTTCGTCAAGATCGCCCCACCCGCCCCGGTGCTTCCCGTGCTTACGCCGGCAATCGACAATCCAGCCTATCGCCGCAAAATCCTCGAGATCGCCAAGCGCGAGGTCGAGAGGGCCGGCACGAAAGTCTGGCGGCGGGACATCGCCGGGATCGCCGACTTCGCGCAACCTTCGGCCCACCCGCGGTTTCACTTCGCCAACCTGGAAAACGGCACCGTCCGTTCGTTCTACGTCGCCCACGGCCGCGGCTCGGATCCCGAGCATTGTGGGTGGTTGCAGTCGTTCTCGAACGAAATGGGCTCCTATGCCACGTCGCGCGGCGCATATCTCACGTGCGAATGGTACAACGGCAAATACGGCACCTCGATCCGCCTCGAAGGGCTGAGCCGCGACAACTCGCAGGCGCTGCCCCGGGCGATCGTCATGCACCCGGCCAGCTACGCCGCGCCGTCGATGATCGCGACTTACGGCAAGCTCGGCCGCAGCGAGGGTTGCTTTGCCATGGCCCCAGAGCAGTTCAACGAGGCGCTGTGGCACTTGTCCGGCGGCCGCCTGCTGTTCGCGGACCGCATCGGCGAGGCTTAGCGTCGTCCCGGATCAGGTCCGGAACGACGCCTGGACGCGCATTCTTACAGCGGGTTATCCAGCTTGATGATCGCCTCGTTGCTCTTGCGCTGGGTGGTCTTGACCTGGCGGGCTTGCGCGAAGCTTGCCAGGACCGGGGCGTCGCGGCCGTAGATGTCGGCGAACGTCGACAGGCTGCCTGAAATGCTCGTGCCCATCGTGAAGTATGTAATGTAAACCGGCAGCTGCCGGTTCATCACCACGCGCGTATACTTGCCCGAAGTGGCGTTCGCGACGACGGAACTGGTGTCCAGCCCGGCCCCGAAGATGGCCAGCGTCATCCCCAGCTCGAGCGCGTGTTCGGTCCGCACGCAGCCGTGGCTGAAGGCGCGCACGGGTGAGTTGAAAAACTGCTTGGACGGGGTGTCGTGGAGGTAGATCGCGTGTGGATTGGGCATGTCGATCTTCATGACGCCCAGCGCATTGTTCGGGCCCGGCTGCTGAACCACGGTGATCATCCCATTGGCGGCGCGCGTCACCTTGTAGCCGCTGCGCGGCGAGCGGAGCAGCTGGGTGCCGAGCCCTTCGCCAACGACGATCGACTGCGGCACGGTCCAGGTCGGGTTGAACACCACGGCCTCCACCATTTCCGCGAGCTGCGGGGTCGCGGTGCGGCCGGGCTTGCCGACGACGGTCTTGTAGGTCTTGATGATATCGTTGTTCTTGGTCAGGCGCAGCTGAAACTCGGGCACGTTGGTCAGCAGATACAGCGTGCCCAGATCCTGCTGAAGCCAGCGCCAGCGGTCCATGTTGGCGCGGATCGCGGCGCGGCGGGCCTTCTGCGCCTTCGTCGTCGACGACGTTTCGGCCAGGGCTTCCTTGAGCGCGGCATAATCGGGATGGGTCGGGGCCAGGCTATCGAGCACGCCGGTCACGTCGTGGGTCGACAGCGCCTTGGCCATCAGCGCCGCAGTGGGATTGAGGTCCTGGTCGGGATCGACCGCGAACCACTGGACCCGCGCCGTCATCGGCGTGCGCCCATCGCGCAGATCCTCGGCGAGCCAGGCGAACGACCGGCTGGCGGCTTCGTCCAGCCCCGGGCCTTCACCCGCGGCAATCGCCGCGCGAAGCGCAGTCGGACGATAGTCGGCCGGGAACAGCCCCTCGGCCTCGATCGCCTGGATTGCGCCGAGCAGCGCCTGGGCATCGCCCTGGTCCCAGGCCATGACGGTTTCGGAAATCGGCGCGGGAGCGGCGACAACTGGCACTTGCGCGCTGGCACCCGGCGCGGTGGGGACGATGCCCGGGGTCGTCACGGGGGCGGGAGGGGTTACGGGACCTGGGCCGCCTGGCACCTGGCCGCCTTGCGCCTGCGCAGCGCTACGCGGTGCGGCCGCGAGTGCCGGGGCTGCCGCAGCGAGGATTCCCGCCATCGCTGAGACGCCCACCGCCGAAATGCCCGCTTTACGCCAATAACCCGTCATAACCGTTCCCGTGTACCTGTTCGAACTGGGGAGAATATCGCCTCGGCATCCTGCGCCGTTCGCGTCGCCCGCTTAGATGCCTGTTTCGTACGGTTCCTTCAAGCACCCGTGCTTTCGGAAAGCTGAATCGCTGACGGTGACGCAGCATGGCAACACGGTCGCCTTCACGCCCACCCGCCTTCCCCGCCGGCGCAACACCGCCTATGCCACCGCAGTGCAGCGCCATCCCGCCTTTCTGCCGTTTGCCGCCGCGGCGCTGGGCATCGCCACTTTCAGCGTGATGGACGTCGCCATGAAAAGCGCGTCGCTCACCATCGGCGTCTACACCGCGATGCTGGTGCGCTGCGCGATCGGCTCGGCGATCATGCTGCCGATCTGGCTGCTGGGCGGGGGTCGCTGGCCCTCAGGCCCGACGTTCCGGGTGCACCTGACCCGCAGCGCGGTAAGCGCCGCGATGGCGACGCTGTTCTTTTGGGGCCTGGTCCGCACGCCCGTGGCCGAGGCGATCGCGCTGTCGTTCATTTCCCCGCTGATCGCACTCTACCTCGCCTCGGTCCTGCTCGGCGAGAAGATCGAGCGCCGGGCGATTGCCGCATCCGTGCTGGGCCTCGTCGGAGTCGCAGTGATCGCCCTCGCCCCGAGCGCACCGGAAGCGGCGCCACGTTCGCCGCTCGGCATCGCCGCGATCCTGGCCTCGGCGGTGTTCTATGCGTGGAACCTGATCCTCCAGCGCCAGCAGGCCCAGGCCGCCGACCCCCGCGAGGTCGCCTTTTTCCAGAATGCGCTCGTCGGAGTGATCCTGGCCGTCGCCGCGCCCTGGCTGCTGCTGCGGCCCGACCTGGCGACGCTCGGCACGATCACCACCGCGGCGGTGCTCGTCACGGCCTCGCTGATGCTGCTGTCGTGGGCTTATGCGCGGGCGGAGGCGCAAGCCCTGGTCCCGTTCGAGTACACCGCCTTTATCTGGGCGGCGCTGTTCGGCTGGGTGTGGTTCGGCGAGCGCGTGACGACGGCGACGCTGGGCGGCGCGGCGCTGATCGTGGTGGGCTGCCTGATCGCCACCCGCAGCCGGACCGAGCAGACCGCGCTTTAGACCCCGCCGCGGGAACCGCTTCCCGTTCGATGGGAACGCGGTGACGCAAGTGTACGGTGGTGCGATGCTTGTGCCGCGATGGCCCCTCTCTCTTGACCTGACGCCCCATAACGCGCATCGGCGGCGCATCGAATCCGTTGCCGCAATGCAGCAATTCCCCCCGTGGGACCGCCTTGTGGCAGCTGAAGAATTCAAGGCCCAAAAAGCACAGGCCAAAAAAGCACAGGGAAGATAGGCAGCATGACTCAGGTCGGACAGGACTCGCTCGGCACCCGCAGCACGATGACCGTGAAGGGCCGCGAGATCAGCTATTACTCGCTGGCAAAGGCGGCCGCCAAGATCGGCGACGTATCCCGCCTGCCGTTCTCGATGAAAGTCCTGCTCGAAAACCTGCTGCGCTTCGAGGACGGTGGTTTCACCGTCTCGGTCGGCGACATCCAGGCCCTCGCCGATTGGCAGAAGGACCCGAAGGCCCCAGCCCGTGAGATCCAGTACCGTCCGGGCCGCGTGCTGTTGCAGGATTTCACCGGCGTGCCGTGCGTGGTCGACCTTGCCGCGATGCGCGATGCGATCGCCAAGCTGGGCGGCGACACCAGCAAGATCAACCCGCTGGTTCCCGTCCACCTCGTGATCGACCACTCGGTCATGGTCGACGAGTTCGGCCACCCCAAGGCGTTCGAGAACAACGTCGAGATCGAGTACCAGCGCAACTTCGAACGCTACGACTTCCTCAAGTGGGGTTCCAAGAGCCTCGACAACTTCAAGGCAGTGCCTCCGGGCACCGGCATCTGCCACCAGGTAAACCTTGAGCACATCGCCCAGGCGGTGTGGATCAGCACCGACCAGAATGGCGTCGACGTGGCTTATCCGGACACTTGCGTCGGCACCGACAGCCACACCACGATGATCAACGGCCTGGGCGTGCTCGGCTGGGGCGTCGGCGGCATTGAAGCGGAAGCGGCGATGCTCGGCCAGCCGGTCTCGATGCTCATCCCCGAAGTCGTCGGCTTCAAGCTGACCGGGACGCTCAAGGAAGGCGTGACCGCCACCGACCTCGTGCTCACCGCCACCCAGATGCTCCGCGCCAAGGGCGTGGTCGGGCGCTTCGTGGAGTACTTCGGCCCCGGCCTCGCCGCGTTGAGCCTGGCCGATCGTGCGACGCTGGCCAACATGGCGCCCGAATACGGCGCGACTTGCGGCTTCTTCGGGATCGACGACAAGACCCTGGAATACATGCTGCTGACCGGCCGGGACGAAGACCAGATCGCCATCGTCGAAGCTTATGCCAAGGAGCAGGGCCTGTGGATCGATCCGGCCGCGGCCGACCCGGTCTTCACCGACACGCTCGAGCTCGACATGAGCACCGTCGTGCCGTCGCTCGCCGGTCCCAAGCGCCCCCAGGACAAGGTCGACCTCACCGAAGTCGACGACGTGTTCAACGCCGACCTCGCGGCCGTCTACAAGAAGGTCCAGTCGCGCACCCCGGTCGTGGGCATGGCCCACGACATCGGCGACGGCGACGTGGTCATCGCCGCGATCACCAGCTGCACCAACACTTCGAACCCCAGCGTGCTCATCGCCGCAGGTCTCGTCGCCAAGAAGGCGAACGAGCTGGGCCTCAAGCCCAAGCCTTGGGTCAAGACCAGCCTCGCACCGGGCTCGCAGGTCGTTACCGACTACCTCGTGAAGGCCGGCCTGCAGCAGCACCTCGACA
>JBDSOM010000040.1:0-12800 GCA_039914785.1 Novosphingobium sp. | reverse complement strand
GATGTCGCTGATCAGCGCCATGCCGTCGAACCCGTTATCGTCGTGGCGGCCGACAAACGGCGAGACGAAAGTTGCCCCGGCCTTCGCGGCGAGCAGCGCCTGGTTGGCCGAGAAGCATAGCGTGACGTTGACCATCGTGCCGTCGCCGGTGAGCTTCTTGCAGGTCTTCAGGCCGTCGATCGTCAGCGGCACCTTGATGCAGACGTTATCGGCGATGCGGCGCAGCACTTCGGCCTCGCGCATCATGCCCTCGTGATCGAGCGCGACGACTTCGGCGCTGACCGGACCGTGGGTGATCCCGCAGATTTCCCGCGTGACCTCCATGAAGTCGCGGCCCGACTTGGCGATCAGCGACGGGTTGGTGGTCACGCCATCGAGCAGGCCCGTTTCGGCGAGTTCCCTGATGTCGGCGATATCGGCGGTGTCGGCGAAGAATTTCATGATGGCTCCGAAGATGCGATTCCCTGGGGGCTATAGACGCAGGCCGAGGTCGTCACCAGCCGTGATCCCCAACTCGATCAGGCCCGCGACCTGATCCGGCGGGGTCATCGGCGAGGCCGGCGGTGCAGGGTCAGGCCCGGCGCGACGATTACTTCCGAAACGCCTCGATCAGCACCTTGTCGCCGGTGCTCTGCGGATTGGTGCGGATGTCGCCCTCTTCCGCACCGATCTGGTACCAGATTGCGCTGTCAGCCTTGAGCGCGATGGCCTTGGCGACATCGTTGAGCTCCACGCCGGAGAGTTTGCTCACCGCGGCGCTCACCACCGGGTCGCGCTCGGCCCGCAACGCGCGTTCGAGCGCGGGGATCATGACGTTGATCAGATTTGCGCCAATCCGGGTGCGCAGCAGCGAGGTGCCGGCAGTGGCCTCCCCGCCGATGAGCGCAACGGCATCCTCACGCTTGATCAGCCCATGCGTGCCGCGCGCCGCCTGGCCGGCCCGACGCGCGCCGGCTTCGGCAGCAACATTAAGGCGGCGCTGCAACTGCTCACGCTGCGCCGTCGGGACGGCACCCTTGGTAAACAGCTCGGGAATATCGAAGCGCGCCACCGTGCTGTCCCAAAACCCGTTGGGGGCCGACAGCTTGGCAAAGGCGCGATTGGTCGCCTGGCGCATGAGCCGCCGCGCGACGTCGATCGGGGCGGCAGCCGCCCAAGCCGCGCTCGGCGCGAACATCAGCAACGCGCTCGCGCCGATGCCAGCCAGCGCCCCGCGACGCCCGATCGCCCGGTTTCCGGCTATACTCATTCGATCGATCCCCAGCTCGTTCATCCCGCACTCCTTCCCGACTTGCAGTAGGCGCCTATATGCATGGCGAATGGCCCGTGTTCGACTCCTTGTTTTCAATGCCGCGCTCGGACCGCTCGATTACCGGGTTCCGGCGGGGATGGAAGTTGAGCCCGGCGCGGTGGTCGTGGCTCCGCTCGGTCCTCGGCAGATCATCGGCATATTGTGGGAACCGGAACGGCTGCCCGCCGCCGAAGTTCCTGATTCGCGATTGCGGCCACTGCTGGAAGTGCTGCCTGTGCCGCCCTTGGCCGCCCCGTTGCGCCGCCTGATCGAATGGACCGCCGACTACTATTGCGCGCCGCTCGCCGCCGTTGCCCGCATGGCGCTATCGAGCGGCGCAGCCTTGCGCGGCGGCGGCACGACCACCGAATACCGCCTGACCGGAGCCGAGCCCGCCCGGTTGACCCCGCAGCGCGCGGCGGCGCTCGATGCGCTCCACGGTGAGCAGGCGACGATCCGCGAACTGGCCGAACTCGCGAGCGTCTCGGAAGGCGTTCTGCGCGGGATGGTCGGCGCGGGCCTGCTCGAGCCGGTGACCGTGGACCTTGACCGCCCTTATCCCAAGGCCCGGCCCGACTTCGCGGCCCCCGACCTCTCGCCCGATCAGCACGCAGCGGCGGACGTGTTCGTGGCGGCGACCGAGGCCGGCGGCTTCACCCCGTTCCTGCTCGACGGCGTGACCGGATCGGGGAAGACCGAGTGCTATTTCGAGGCGATCGGCGCGGCGATCGCCAGGCGCCAGCAGGTCCTGGTCCTCCTGCCCGAGATCGCGCTGACCCAGAACTTCCTGCGCCGCTTCGAGCATCGCTTCGGCGTGCCGCCGGTGCTGTGGCACTCCTCGCTCAAATCGACCGAGCGTCGCCGGGCCTGGCGGGCAATCGCTGCGGGCGAGGCGCAAGTCGTCGTCGGCGCGCGCTCGGCGCTGTTCCTACCGTACGCCCGGCTGGGCCTGATCGTGGTGGATGAAGCCCACGAGGTCTCGTTCAAGCAGGACGACGGGGTGCGCTACAACGCTCGCGACGTGGCGGTGATCCGCGCCCGGTTCGAGGCCATCCCGGTGATCCTGGCGAGCGCCACGCCCGCGCTCGAATCGATGCAACTCGCCGAAGCGGGAATCTACACGAAGGTAGAACTCCCAGCCCGGTTCGGCGGGGCGACCCTGCCCGACATCGGCATCGTCGACTTGCGCGAGGAGCAGCCCGAGCGCGGTCACTGGCTGGCCCCTCGCCTGGTAAAGGAAATGGAGGTCCGACTGGCGAAAGGCGAGCAATCGCTGCTGTTCCTCAACCGCCGCGGCTACGCCCCGCTGACGTTGTGCCGCAATTGCGGCTACCGTTTCCAGTGCCCGAACTGCACCGCCTGGCTTGTCGAGCACCGGCTGTCGCGGCGACTGGCGTGCCACCATTGCGGCCACGAGGCCTCGGTCCCCGACGCCTGCCCCGAATGCAGCACGCCCGATTGCATGGTCGCCTGCGGTCCGGGCGTCGAGCGCATCGCCGACGAGGTGACCGAGCGTCTCCCCGGAGCGCGCGTCGCGGTGGTGACTTCGGACACGCTGAACACGCCCGAGAAGATCGGCGCGTTCGTCGCCGCGGCGGAGGAAGGGCTGATCGACGTCATCGTGGGCACCCAGCTGGTCACCAAGGGCTACCATTTCCCCCAGCTTACACTGGTGGGCGTGGTCGACGCCGACCTCGGGCTCGAAGGCGGGGATTTGCGGGCGGGCGAGCGGACCTATCAGCAGATCGCGCAAGTCGCCGGGCGTGCCGGCCGCGGCGAGAAGCCGGGCGAAGTGCTGATCCAGACCCGCCATCCCGAGGCTGCGGTGATCGCCGCCCTCGCCGCCGGCGACCGCGACGCCTTCTACGACGCCGAGATCCAGGCCCGGCGCGAGGCCGGTGCCCCGCCGTTCGGGCGCTGGGCGGCCATCATCGTCTCGTCCGAGGACGAAGCCGAAGCCCGCGACGCGGCGCGCGCGATCGGCGGCTCGCGCCCAAACGTGCCGGACGTGATGATCCTTGGCCCCGCCCCCGCCCCGATGGCGCAACTGCGCGGGCGCTATCGTTACCGCATGCTGGTCAACGCCCGGCGCTCGGCCGAGGTGCAGCGGATCATCCGCGAATGGCTCGACCCACTACGGCTGCCCCCGGGGGTGCGGGTTGCCGTCGATATCGATCCGTATAGCTTCGTTTGAAAGGGCGGCCGCCTACCCGTTCTGCTCCACATATTCCGCGGGATCCTTGTCGCGAGCGACGACCCCGGTGACGTGATTTGCTTCGAAGGCAATGAATTCCACCCCCAGTTTGTGACGCAGTTCGACAGGCGCGAACCGGCGGAACGACGTCAGTCCTTCGCGCTCTTCCTCGGCCATGTGGTCGCCGTTCTCCAGGTTCGCCTTGGCCACCGCGGCGAACCATTCTTCGGAGCCGACGGTTTCGCGCGTCACCGCGCTCACGGCGTCGCGGATCTTGTTGTGATCCTTGATCGCGTGCTTGGTCTCGTGTTCGACTGTCTCCGTCTCGCCCTCACGGCGTCCGACAGTGAGCAGCGCCGGGTAGAACAGCTTCTCTTCCGTTTCAGCGTGAACTTCCAGGAACGTCGACAGGCGTTTCCATACCGCGGCCAGGTTGCGCAAGTCGGTGGGATCGATCTGCTCGATGATCGCGAACAGACGGCGCTGCTCCGCATGGTCATCAAGAATAAGCTGGGTGATATCCAATGCCGGGGCCTCCTTCGCGGCGAAACTCTAGCCACAACGAAGCACCGTCCGTCTGGCTCCCGGAACGGATGAGCGCTCGGCACGTTTTTTGTCACGGGAATGCGTTCGGCTTTCATTCATGCGATTTCGCGCCACAAGGTCGCCGAACAACGAGGAAGGAACTACCATGAGGACTAAAGCAATTCTGGCCGCACTGGCCCTGACGACTGTCGCCACCGCGATGCCGGCCGCGGCTCAACCCAACACGGGCTGGCAAGCGGGCAGCAGCTGGAACCGCGACACGTTTTGGCGCGGCGCTCCCGACAACCTGCAGCAACGAATCGACTGGCTCCAGCAGCGCATCGACCGCGGCAGCCAGGACGGCAGCCTCGATCGCCGGGAAGCCCGCCGCGCTCGCATGCAGCTCGATTCGCTTCGCCGTGATGCCGCCGCGCTCGACGCGCGGCTCGACGACCTGAGCCGTAACTTGCGCTGGTCGCGCAACGATCGTCCGGGCTGGGGTCGTCCTGGGGGCGGCGGTGCCTACAACTATGGCGACCGCGATCAGTACGCGACCGACTACGACGCCTCGCGCTATTACCGCGACGACGCACGTTACCAGGAACGCCGCCTGAGCTCGAACGACGAGGTCTATCGCGGATCGGACGGTCGCTATTATTGCAAGCGCAATGACGGCACGACTGGCCTGGTTATTGGCGCGGTCGGCGGCGCGGTGCTCGGCAACGTCATCGACGGCGGCCGCAACCGCGTGGCCGGCACGCTCATCGGCGGCGCGCTCGGCGCTCTCGTTGGCAAGTCGGTCGACCAGAACAACAGCGATGTTCGGTGCCGATAAGCGTCTTCGCTGAAGGCAGAACCAGCATTTGATACGGTTGCGCCCCGGACGGTGTCCGGGGCATAACTGCTGCGATGACCAGCACGACCATCGGCGGCGGGACCAAGAAGATCCTTTACGCGCTGCGCACCGCGCAGCGGATGGGACTCAAGAACAGCGCCAAGGCGCTCACGTCCAAGAATGCCTGCAAGGCGTGCGCGCTCGGCATGGGCGGCCAGGCGGGCGGGATGACCAACGAGCTGGGTGAGTTCCCCGCAGTCTGCAACAAGTCGATCCAGGCACAATCCACCGATATCCAGCAGCCGATCCCGGCCGAAGTGCTGACCCACGCCCTCGCCGATTTCGCCGAGCTCGATGGGCATGACCTGGAACATCTCGGCCGCCTGAACACCCCGATCTACAAGGCCGCCGGCGACGATCGCTACCGCGTCGTCGCGTGGGATTTCGCCCTCGCTCGCGCCGCTGAGCGCCTGCGCGCGACCCAGCCAGACCGGGCGTTCTTCTATTCGTCGGGGCGCTCCTCGAACGAGGCGGGCTTCCTGTTCCAGCTGTTCGCGCGCGCCTTTGGCACCAACAACGTCAACAACTGCTCGTACTATTGCCACCAGGCCTCGGGCGTCGGCCTGGGCACCACGATCGGCGGGAGCACCGCCACAGTGGAGCTCGACGACCTGACCAAGTGCGACCTCGTCATGGTGATCGGCGCCAATCCTTCGTCCAACCACCCGCGCTTCATCCACAAGCTGCGCGATTGCCGCGCGCGGGATGGCGAAGTGATCATGGTCAATCCGGCGAAAGAACCCGGCCTGGTCCGCTTTGCCAGCCCCAAGAGCGCGCGCTCGCTGCTCAAGGGCGGGGACTGGATCGCCAGCGAATATGTCCAGCCCCGGATCGGCGGCGATCCGGCGCTGCTCAAGGGCCTGGCCAAGGCGATCCTGGAAAGCGGCGACGAGGACGGTGCCTTCATCGAAGCGCACACCACCGGCTTCGCCGAGTTCCGCGCTGACATCCTCGCGGCCGGCTGGGACGAGATCGAGGCCGGCGCGGGCGTGCCGCGCGAGACGATTGGGCGGATCGCCGCCAAACTCGCCGCCGCCAGAAACGCCGTGTTCGCCTGGGGCATGGGCGTCACCCACCACCTCCACGGCAGCGAGACGGTCGAGGGCATCGCCTGCCTCGCGCTGCTGCTCGGCCAGATCGGCCGGCCGGGCGCGGGGCTGCTGCCGCTGCGGGGCCATTCCAACGTCCAGGGCATCGGCACGATCGGGGTCAAGCCGGTCCTCCCCGCCGACGTCTTCGCCGCGATCGAGCGCAGCTTCGGCATCGCCCTGCCCCGCACCAAGGGCTTCGACACGGTGGCCGGGCTGGAAGCCGCCCAAGCGGGCGAGATCGACGCCGCGGTGATCATGGGCGGCAACTTGCTCGAGGCCACCCCCAACCGCGCGTTCGCCCGCGATGCGCTCGGCAAGATCGGCTTTCGCCTGTTCCTGACGACCACGCTCAACCGCGGCCATGTCGAGGGCATGGAGGACGGCGAGGTCATCGTGCTGCCGGTCACCGCCCGCGACGAGGAGTGGGAGCCGACCACCCAGGAATCGATGTTCAACTTCGTTCGCCTGTCCGACGGCGGGATCGACCGGCTCGACGGCGTGCGCCCCGAAGTGGCGATCCTTTCCGACATCGCCGCCCGCGTCCTGCCCCTGAGCAAAGTCGATTTCGCCGCCTTCGCCCGCCACCGCCGCATCCGCGAGGCGATCGCCGAGACGATCCCCGGCATGGCCGAACTCGCCGACATCGACGTCGCCAAGCGCGAATTCCACATCAAGGGCCGCCTGCTCCACACCCCGGAGTTCCACACCGCCGACGGCAAGGGCCACTTCGTCGTCCGCCCCCTGCCCGTGCCGCACGGCGATGACGCAGCAGGCGGCGCAGCGGGCGGCCTCGTCCTGACCACGGTCCGCTCCGAAGGGCAGTTCAACTCGATCATCTACGAGACCACCGACAGCTACCGCGACAACGCCGGCCGCATGACCGTGATGCTCCACGCCGACGACATCGCCGCCGCCGGCTTCGCCGAGGGCGACGTCGCCACGCTGGTCTCCGCCTCCGGCCGCATGCCCGGCGTCACGCTCAAGGCCTACGATGTCGCCCGCGGCTCGGTGCTGGCGTATTATCCCGAGGCCAACGTGCTCGTGGGCACCGCGGTCGACCCCCGCTCGCGCACCCCGGCGTTCAAGGCCACCCCAGTCCGGCTGGAACGCGAATAGCGCCAAGGTGGCGCTGCGAAGTTGATGCAGAACGGCAAAAATGTGCGTGTCGCGTTGGGTGTCACCATATCGCGGCTGACTTCAGTAAATTTCTGAAATAACGCATAATTCTATCATCCAGTCACAAGACCCTGCCCCACCCGGACGTATACTTCCATTCTGGAGTATCTTGCGCCCCGCCGGATGGCACTACCGGGCCCTGAACTGGCACACGGTGAAAACAACGATAGTCGGCGCAGCAGCATGTCGCGAGGGTCCAGACAGCAGACCCGGACCATGCCCAATCGCAGCGATGTAGGACAATGGTTTTCGCTGACCCGCGTCAGGCGAAAAACAGCCTGTCTGCTGGCGACGCGATTGCGATCTTTCCGCATGCGCTGCGGCTGAACGAAATCGACCTTGCGCGAACAATAGTTCGAAAGTAATCGAAATATCGAACTGAAGGAGGGAGGTTCTGAATGTCTGTAGCAGCTATGCTCTTGCCCGAGGCCGTGGAAGCGCTCTCCGCGCTCGCTCACCGCTACCGCCTGGCCGTATACCGGTTGCTGGTGCGCGCTGGTGCGGCTGGACTGCCAGCAGGCGAAATCGCCCGTGAAGTCGGCGTGCTGCCCAACACGCTTTCAACGCATCTGACGATCCTCGGTCATGCCGGGTTGGTCCGGTCGCGGCGCGAAGGCCGATCCATCGTCTATTCGGCCAACTACGACGGGATGCGCGAATTGCTCGGCTTCCTCGTGGCCGACTGCTGCGCCGGTCATCCCGAAATCTGTGCGCCGCTTACCGAAATCGCCCAAAGCTGTTGTTCGCCGCAGTGATCCGCCGCGCGACCGCCGAGTTGGTTGGCACAGCGATGTTGCTCGCCATCGTTGTCGGGTCCGGGATCATGGGTGAACGCCTTGCCTCCGGCAATGAGGCGATCGCACTGCTCGGCAACACAATTGCGACGGGGGCCGGCCTGGTCGTGTTGATCCAGATATTCGGCCCGATATCCGGCGCGCACTTCAATCCCGCTGTGACTTTGGCGTTCGCCATGCGCGGCGAAGTGGATCGCCGATCTTTCATTGCCTATGTCGCTGCGCAGCTGACCGGGGCCGTGCTGGGCGTTTGGGCGGCACACGCGATGTTTGCCGAACCGCTGCTTCAGGTATCGGCCAAACTGCGAGATGGCCCGGCGCAGGGGCTCTCCGAATTTATTGCCACGTTTGGGCTGGTCGGAACGATCTTCGGCACGCAGCGATCTCGCCCAGAATTCACGCCGGCTGCGGTCGGCCTTTATATTACTGCAGCTTATTGGTTCACCGCCTCGACGTCGTTCGCCAACCCTGCCGTGACGATTGCCCGCAGCTTGTCGAACACGTTTGCCGGGATCGCGCCCATGTCCGCTCCGCTATTCATTGTCGGGCAGCTTATCGGCACGGCGGCGGCGGTGTGTTTCTTCGGATGGCTGTTCAACGAGGATCGCCGGTCATGAGCGAGGCATTTGCGATCACGATCTATCACAATCCCGAGTGCGGCACGTCGCGCAACACGCTCGCGATGATCGAAGCTGCCGGGTATGTGCCGACCGTCGTTGAATATCGCAAGGTTGGATGGACGCGTCCGCTGCTTGACGAACTGTTCGCTGCTATGGGCCTGCCTCCGCACGACGTGATGCGCCAGAAAGGATCGCCAGCCGCCGAACTCGGGTTGGTCGATGGGTCGGCTTCTGACGAAGCGATTATCCTGGCGATGTTGCAGCATCCAATCCTGGTGAACCGCCCGATCGTGGTAACGCCGCGGGGGACAAAGCTGTGCCGTCCATCCGAAGTAGTCCTGTCGCTACTCGACCGCAGGCCCGACGCATTCACCAAGGAAGACGGCGAGATCGTGCGTCCTTGAAGGTAGCTTCGCGGAATTCGGGGCCAGAAGCCGACCGTCCGCATCCCATACCCGACAGTCCTACCCCCGTTGCTGGCGGCTATGCCCCGCCCTTCCTCTCCCGATCCCGCAACGCCTGCTTGATCGTCAGACCATACGCATAGCTGCCAAGCGTCCCACCCCGTTTGCGCCATTCGGGACAGTGCGGACCCGACGCGAAAGCGATCGTTCACGGTGAGATTCGTGTTCCCCAATATGGGTCAATGCAAATCGCAATCGTAAACTCGGATAGAACCTTTTTGCGACGTTCCGCCTACGGCCTACCTTGAGCATGGTGATCACTAGCGGGGATTTTGACCCATTTATGCATCGACTGCTCCCAAACTGAACGTACCGGGGGTGGAAAGTCAGGGTCGGCGATTGCTCCTATAGGTATGCCGGTCATGCCCGGATTTTTGTCGCCGTCCATATGCACTGTTGAACCACAATCTGGACAGAAATAGCTTCGGAACTCCCCACCAGCCGCCGTCTGACGGACGTATTTCTTTGAATTTCCGCTGATCTCGATCATCTCCGTAGGGAAATAGACCGCAGCTCCGAAGGGCGATCCTGAGCGTCTCTGACAATCGATGCAATGACAAGCGACTATGGCGGGGCTGGGCCCCGGCATTTCAACCTTCAATTGGCCGCATTGACACCGAGCTTGCATTTTGGACCTCTCATTTTGACCGCAAGACTATGACACTCTTAGTATGCACGCAATTGTCTACCTTCGATCATGGATCGAGTGTCTGTACTTGAAATTTGACGCCTGGGTTCGGACAGGCGGATTCCACCGCCATCGCGCCAAAAAGGACCTACGACTCACGGCCCCGTAGCGGACCTTCGAATAGACTGATAATTTGCCGATCCGACTGGCTGGAGGTGATGGTGACCGAGGACAGATACAAAGTTACGCTCAGCCGAGAAGGGCAACCACCTCATCAGATGGCGGAGATGAATACCGTCATGTCTGGCGGCATTCTGCTCGGCATAATTCGGGCTATGATCGAAGAGGGCGATGGCGGGCTTGGCTCGTCGCTAGCTGGCGATACGCCACCCGCTTTCAACTTCGGCACGTTTAAGAGCATCACCATCTCGAAGGTGGATGGCCCGCATTAATAGCACCTGTTCGGGCATGCCCATTTCGAGGCAAAACGCTGCGATCCGATGTCCGCATCTACCCCATAGTCGACAGTCCCACCCCCCCGGTTGCTGGCGGCTACGCCCCGCCCTGCCGCTCCCGGTCCAGCAGCGCCTGCTTGATCGCCAGCCCATACGCATAGCCCCCCAGCGTCCCGTCCGAGCGGATCACCCTATGGCAGGGGATCAGCACTGCGACGGCGTTCGCGCCGTTGGCCGAGCCCGCCGCGCGAACCGCGCCGGGCTTGCCGACGGCGGCGGCGATCTGGGCGTAGCTGCGGGTTTCTCCGGGGGGGATGCGGCGCAGTTCCTGCCAGACGGCCTCCTGGAACGCCGTGCCGCGGATATCGAGCGGGATAGAATGGTCGCGGCCCGGCGCCTCGACCGCGCCCGCCACTTGCTGCAGCAGCGCGGCGAAGTCTTCCCCGCCTTCGACCAGTTCGGCATTGGGAAAGCGCGCTTCCAATGCGGCGCGGCCTTCGTTGAACGACAGCCGGCAAACGCCCCTGGCGGTCGCGGCCACCAGCATCGGCCCCAGGCTCGTCGCGACGACCGCCCAGCGAATCGTGATGCCCGCTCCGCCCGCCGCCCACGCCGAGGGCGTCATGCCGAGCCGCTCGCCCCCAGCGGCGTAAAACCGCGAGGGCGCGGAATAGCCGGCGTCGTAGATTGCAGCCGTCACCGTCTCGCCCGCGCTCAGCGCATCGGCCGCGCGCTCAAGCCGCACCGCGCGCATGAAGGCCGCCGGCGACAGCCCGATCGCGCGCTTGAACACCTTCTGGAAATGCGTGGGCGAATAGCCGACCGCTTCAGCGAGCCGGTCCAGCGAGACCCTGCCCGCGGCATCGCGCAACACGGCGATCGCCTGGGCCACCGCCGCCTCGTCGCGCGTCTGGGCTTCGGGGCGGCAGCGCAAGCACGCCCGCAGCCCCGCCGCCTCGGCCGCCGCAGGGCCCGCGAAAAACCGCACGTTCTCCCGCTTGGGCGCGCGAGCGGGGCACGACGGGCGGCAATATATCCCCGTCGACAACACGCCCGTAACGAAGCACCCGTCGAACCGCCGGTCCTTGGCCAGCGCGATCCGCCAGCGGGCGTCGTCGTCGAGAGGGGGGTGGTCGAGTTTCGGCTGGGTCACGGGTGCGAACATGGCAGGGCTCCTTGGCTTGGCCAAGGTGTTGCGACAATCCCGCCCGCCACGCATCCCGCAGCTTGCGTTCAATGCCACTTGCCCTCTGACAGGCACGCAAGGCTTGGCCGCCTGCTGACGCGCGGTTTTCGGAGATAGTGGGCTGCTACCAGATCAAGCTGCGCGCGGCGGGCTAACGCCTCGTCTTCCGCGTCGACGAGAATGTGGTCACTGCCGTCGTGGTCGCCGGCGGCCGCCGTGATCGCAACCTTGTCGATAAAGTCGCCGCGAGGCGCATCAGAACACCAGGCCACCCCGCCCCCACAGAATCCCCTTCCCCGCCTTGCATCCTCCGACAATCGTTGCTAGGCGCGCCCCCGTCTGAGGGCTGCTGCACGGGAATGTGTAGCGCCGGCCCGGTCAGCTCATCAGGTAAGAGGGAACCGACGCGCGTGGAGAATTCCGGCGGCATTACGGCCAGTCTGCAGGGGCGCTACGCCTCGGCGCTTTACGATCTGGCCAGCGAGCAGGGCTCCGTCACGGTGGTCGAGCGCGACCTCGAGACTCTGGGCGAAGCGATGGTCCAGACCCCGGATCTTGCTGCGCTGATTCGCAACCCGCAAGTCGGCCGCGACGCAGCCGCCCAGGCGATGGATGCCGTCGCAGGCGTGCTGAAGCTGTCGCCGCTGACGAAGAAGTTCATCGGCGTCCTGGCCGGCAACCGCCGCCTTGCCGCCTTGCCCCTGGTGGTCCGCGCGTTCGCGTCGATCGCCGCCAACCAGCGCGGTGAAGTCGCCGCCGAAGTGACCAGCGCCCACGCACTGAGCGCCGAGCAGCTGGAAACGCTGCGCATCAAGCTCACGGCCCGCGAAGGCCGCGAAGTCAAACTGAAGGCAGCCGTCGATCCCGCGATCCTCGGTGGCCTCGTCGTCCGGATCGGCAGCCGTCAGATCGACAGCTCCATCCGCACCCGTCTCAACTCCCTCGCCCAGGCGATGAAAGGCTGAAAATGGATATCCGCGCCGCTGAAATCTCGAAGGTCATCAAGGACCAGATCGCCAACTTCGGCACCGAGGCCCAGGTCTCGGAAGTCGGCTCGGTGCTCTCGGTCGGTGACGGCATCGCCCGCATCCACGGCCTCGACAAGGTCCAGGCCGGCGAGATGGTCGAGTTCTCGAACGGGGTTAAGGGCATGGCGCTCAACCTCGAAGCCGACAACGTCGGCGTCGTGATCTTCGGCTCGGACGCCGAGATCAAGGAAGGCGACGTCGTCAAGCGGACCGAGACGATCGTCGACGTCCCCGTCGGCATGGGCTTGCTCGGCCGCGTGGTCGATGCGCTGGGCAACCCGATCGACGGCAAGGGCCCGATCGTCTCAGACAAGCGCATGCGGGTGGAGAAGAAGGCCCCCGGCATCATTCCGCGCCAATCGGTCAACGAGCCTGTTCAGACCGGACTCAAGGCGATCGATGCGCTCGTGCCCGTCGGTCGCGGCCAGCGCGAGCTGATCATTGGCGACCGCC
>JBDSOM010000185.1:0-7028 GCA_039914785.1 Novosphingobium sp. | reverse complement strand
TCATTGGTCCGGGCTCATTGGGGCTTGCCGCCCTTGCCGGCGGTGAGCCCGAAACCGGCGATCGCCTGGGCCAGGGTCTTGCCGTTGACGCCGGCCGGCAGGCTCAGCGCACGATCGCGGATGCGCTCGGCGAGCTGGGGGTTGCCCTGCATTTGCAGCAGCATCATCCGCGCGAGCGCCGCGCCAAAGCAATCCTTGTCGAGCCGCAGGGCGATATCGGTGCGCCGCTTGGCGCTGTCGATCTTGCCCTCGGCCAGATCGACGACCGCCAGCGCGCCGTGCGTTTCGGCGAAAGTATCGTCCTGTTGCAATGCCGTCTCGAAGTTGCGGCGCGCGGCGGCGAGATCGCGGCGCAGGAACTGGGCCCAGCCCGCGGCGAGCCACGAGCCGAGATGGGTCGCGAAGATCCCGGCGCCCTTTTCAAGCAACGGAGCGGCGCCATCGAGGTCGCCGGTGACGAGCAGGCCGAGCCCTTTGCCGATCCACGCCCGCGGGGCGTCCGGGTGGTCGGCCAGAGCCTCGTCGAACAAATCCATCGCCCGGGGCGCGTCTTCCTCGTTCAAGGCGACGAGGCCGCGCGTGGTGAGCGCATCCGCTCCGCCTTGCGCTTGGCCGGCGAGCCGGGCGGCGAGCGCGTAATCGTCCGCGTCCATCGCAGCGACGGACAACGCGCCCAGCAGGTCATCATCGCCGGGCCGCTGCGCCAGCAGCGCCTGGCCAAACGCAAGCGCGGCGTCGAGGTCGCCCAGGTGATGCAGGGCCTGGACCTTGAGCGTGGCGGCCCGCGGAACGGCCTGGATGACCGCGTCGTCGGCCAACGCGACGACGCTGGCGAAATCGCCTTCGACGGCGCTCAGCCAGGCGAGATTGAAGCGAATGGCAGGGTGATCGTGACCGGCCTGGCGCAAGGCGGTGAACGCCGTCCGGGCTTGTTCGTACCGGCCGGACCGCATCGCGACGACGCCTTCGGCATTGAGCAGGCCGGGCGGCAGCGGGGCGAGTGTGCGATACCGCTCCAGCAAGCCGGCGGCCGCTTCCAGCCGCGATTCATCGATTGCGGCGTTCGCGGCATCCCCCAGCAAGGCAAGGTTGGTCGGATCGGCTTCGAGATAGCCGAGCAGCCGCTGCAGTCTTCCAGGTTGGGTCACGTCGTTATCCGGCATTTTGAGTACGGGGTCCCCCGCTTACCGGCCTTGGCCCGCCGGGGCAGCATGGAAGCTGGCGTCCGACGGCATTCGACGCGGAGCGCGACGGAGCGGATTGCCGGCCAGAACACAATCCGAAATTCCGCGACTCATCCGATGAATACCCCCTCGATACGGCCTGGATCAGCCAATTGATCTGGTTGTGTCCAGGGCGCGATGGATTGTCTAGGTCGAGTTTAGCCAGATTACCGCCCCAATGGATAAGTGTGGCACGCCATTACAGTAGATCGACGGATAACTGCAGGGGAATGGGTGGCGGTTATATCCATAACCGAGTTTGTTATTTCAAAAATGACCGCAGAACTCGAAAAACGTCCGAACTTTAAGAGATAGCCCGGACGTGAAGCGCAATCTGAAATGGCGGCACCGGCTTCGGCGCTCCGTGCTGAGCAATGGCGTTGGGGAAGACCGAGCAATCGCATGCGCTGCGGATGGCCTTGCCGCCAGGACGGTGGGCGGCTCGAGGCTTGTTCCAAAACCGCTTTCCTACATGAACCATGATGGTTACATAAATACGCATGATGGAACCATTAAAGCTCCGCCGCTGCGATGCGCAGCATCGTTGGAACAAGGCCACGATGACGGCCGTGATGCGGCGGTTCACCGTGACGCGCTTGGGCGCTCGTAGCGTGGGGATGGGCCGGCAGTCGCCGCATGACTTGCGGGCGATGGGGCTGGCCGGCTGGGCCGCGAGAGAAGGTGTCCCCAAATGCCGCGCAAGGTGACACCTCGGGCCTCAAAGTGACGGATTCACCGGGGACTCCTGGATACCATGAACTTCGTGACCTTCGTCAACTTCGCGGGCGCCCCGCGCCGGTCCGGAGCCCGGCAAAGTTGACGGTTTCACGAGGCGGTTTGGCGTCCGAAAGTCACCCGCCGCGCTGGATCAGTTCGAACGAGTTGCCGTCCGGATCTTCAAGTTCGGCAACCGAGATGCGGTATTGGGCAATCTCGCGGATTGGGCCTTTGAGGGCGAAGCCGGCGGCTTGCAGCTGCGTGGACAGCGCCTTGATGTCGGGCACGTTGAGGATCACGCGGGCGGGCCCGCGGTGCGGCGCGGTCGGGCCGGCGTCGGACTTGAGCAACATCAGGTTTGGCCCGCCGCCGGGCAGGCCGAGAACGACCTCGCGGGGATTGGCGCCGCGCGCGGCGGTCATGCCGAGGCCGCGGGTGTAGAAGGCGGTGGATTTTTCCAGGTCGGTGCACGGGATCACCGTCGACATCATGGTCATCGGTTTGGGTGCGGCGTGGGCAGCGGTTGGGCCAGCGGCAGCGGTTGGAGCAGGGGCAGCGGCAGTCGCCGGCTGGGCGTGCGCGGTTACGCTGGTGAAGGCGGTCAGCGTCGCGAGGGCAAGCGGCAGGTGGCGAATGGCATGGGCGCGCATGGTATCTCTCCCGTTACCAGGCGAAGCGGCGCATGCCGATCCTGGCCTGGCTCCGCTTCGTGCGGATGTTGCCGCGTTGTCGCGGCGCAGCGGGGCGCAGGCAAGGGCGATTTTTGCCGCAATTTGTATCACGGCCGTCGTCACCCTCGGGGCCCGCCGTCATTCGTGACGCAACGCCTCGATCGGGTTGAGCGACGCGGCCCGGCGCGCGGGGAAGTATCCGAACACCACCCCGATCAAGGCCGAAAAGAAGAACGCCACCCCGGCGATCTGCACGTCGAAGGCGAATGGAAAGCCCAGGCCCAGGCTGATCGCGGCGGTTACCGCCAACGAGAGGGCCAGGCCGATGATGCCGCCGATGCACGACAGGGTTATCGCCTCGACCAGGAATTGCAGGAGAACTTCGCGCTGCACCGCACCGATCGCCAGGCGGATGCCGATCTCGCGCGTCCGCTCGGTCACCGAGACCAGCATGATGTTCATGATCCCGATGCCGCCGACGATCAGGCTGACCGCGGCGACCGCGCCGAGCAGTCCGGTCAGGGTCCGGGTCGTGCCGGCCAGAGTGTCCGACAGTTGCTTGGAATCGAAGATCGCGAAGTTGTCTTCCATGCCGGGACGCAGATGCCGCCGCTCGCGCATCAGCATGGCGAGGGTGGCGTTGATGGCGGTGGAATCGTACCGCTCGTCCACCGCGACCTGGATCGATTGGACCGACTGGTTGCCGGCGAGCCGGCGCATGACGGTCTTGATCGGCAGGACGACCTGATCGTCGGGATCGCCGCCGAATCCGCCCTGGCCGCGCCGGGTCAGCACGCCGATCACCTGGCAGCTGATATCGCGCAGGCGCAAGTTGCGGCCGACCGGGTTCTCGTCGCGGAACAGGTTGCTGCGGATGGTGTCGCCGATCACGCAGACGGACTTGCCGGCGGTGATCTCCGACGGCGTGAAGATCCGCCCCGAGGCGAGTTCGAGTTGCCCCGCCGAAAAGTATTCGTTCGTCGTGCCGGTCGCGGTCGTCGACCAGTTCTGCGCCTCGTAGATCGCGCTGACCGAGGCCGAGGCTTGCGGGGCGACCGACCGGACGCCGCCGATCTGCGAGATGATCGCCTCGGCGTCGCTGAGTTCGAAAGGGGGCGGGGGCGGGCCGCCGCCGCCCCGCCCGAACCCCTGGCCGGGGCGCAGCGTGAGCATGTTCGCTCCGAGCTTCGACACCTGGGCCTGGACCGATTGGGTGGCGGCTCCGCCCAGCGAGACCATCGTCACCACGGAGGCGACGCCGATGATGATGCCGAGCGTTGTCAGGAAGGAGCGCAGCTTGTGGCGGCGGATTTCCTTGAGCGCGAGGAGCAGGCTGGTGCCGAGCATCAGTGCGCCGCCTGTGGCGCGGCGCCGGGCGATGCCCCGGGTGCCTCGACGCCCTGGATCTGCCCGTCGCGGAAGCGGACGATGGTGTGCGCATACGCGGCCATCTCGGGCTCGTGGGTGACCATGACGACGGTAATCCCGGCATCGCGGTTGAGTTCGGTGATGAGTTCCATGATCTCCACGCTGCGCTCGCTGTCGAGGTTGCCGGTGGGCTCGTCGGCCAGCAGCACCGCGGGGCCGGTCACGATCGCGCGGGCAATCGCGACGCGCTGTTGCTGGCCGCCCGAAAGTTCGGCGGGGGTATGGTCCGCCCATTCCGCCAGCCCGACGCGGTCGAGCGCGGCCATTCCGGCCTTGCGCCGCGCCGCTGCATTTTCGCCGCGGTAGACGAGGGGAAGCTCGACGTTCTCGAGCGCGCTGGTCCGGGCGAGCAAGTTGAAGCCCTGGAAGACGAAGCCGATATACCGGCGGCGCAGCAGGGCGCGCTGATCGATCGTGAAATCCTGCACCGCGTGGCCCAAGAACCGGTACGAGCCGGTGGTCGGCACGTCGAGGCACCCGACGATGTTCATCGTCGTCGACTTGCCCGACCCCGAGGAACCCATGACCGCGACGAAATCCCCGCGCTCGATGTCGAGATCAATCCCGCGCAGCGCGCGGAACGCGCTTTCTCCGGCGCCGAAGTCCTTGGTGATGCCGCGCAGTTCGATCAGCCGGGTCATTTGGCCGCTGCCAGTTCGCCCGTGACGATCTGCATGCCCGGCTTCACCCCGGAGCCCGAGACGCCCGAGCCCGAGACGCCCGCGTTCGAAACGATCGTTTGCGCTCCGTCGCTGTCGCCGATCCGGACCTGGAGGGGCCGCAGCTTGCCGTCGGCTTCGACGACGTAGATGGTCTTGATCGACCCCCGGCCGATCGTGACCTCCTGCGCCGCGCCGCCGCCGGGTCCCTTGAACATCGAGAAGCCGCTGGTGGCCGTCGCGGCGGAACGCGGGGTGAACCGCAGCGCGGCGTTGGGGACCATCAGCACGTTGGCTTGCGTGCTGGTGCGAATGTCGGCGGTGGCGGTCATGCCCGGGCGCAAGGTCAGCTCGGGATTGTCGACCGCCAGCACGGCGTCGTACGATACGACCGAGGCGGTGCCAGTCGCCGTGTTGGAGCCGACGTTGACGCGGATGATCCGCGCATTGAAGGCGCGGCCGGGATAGGCGTCGACCGCGAACGTCGCAGGCTGGCCTTCGCGGACCTGACCGACGTCGGCTTCGTCGACTTTCACCTTGAGCTCCATCTTGGTGAGGTCTTCGGCGATGACGAACAGTGTGGGCGTGTTGAACGAGGCGGCAACGGTTTGGCCGGGCTCGATCTGGCGGGAGAGAATGACGCCGTTGACCGGCGAGCGCACTGTGGCTTTTTCGAGGTTGGTGCGGTCGGTCGCGAGCTGGGCTTGCGACGACGAGACCGAGGCGCTGGCCGAGGCCACGGCGGCGACGTCCCGCTGGTATTGCGCGCGGGCCTGGTCGAGTTCGGTCGCTGCGGGCACTTTGCCGCCGGACAGGCGCCGGACTTCTTCGAGGCGAGCGAGGGCTGTGCGGGACTGGGCGATCGAGGCTTGCGCCTGGAGCACGCTTGCGCGGGCCTGCTGGAGGGCGGCCTCGGTGCGGCGGATCTGGTCGACCTGAGTGCGGGTGTCGAGCTGCGCGAGCGGCTGGCCTCTCACCACGCGGTTGTTGACGTCGACGTAGACCCGGTTGACGACGCCCGACAGCTCCGAGCCAACCGAAACTTCGTTGGTCGGCGCGAGGTTGCCGGTGGCGTTGACGAACACGGTCATATTGCCGCGCGTCACCGGCGCGGTGGCGTAATGTGGGCCGGACGAGCCCGAGCGGAGCACGAAGAACATGACCAGCAGCAGGACGACTGCCCCCACGGCAAGTGCTACCCACAGCTTGGTGCGGCGGGCCGACTTGGGCGGTTGATCAAGGAATTCCTCGGCAGTTTCGGCAGCGGGCGGGGAGATGTCGTTCATGGTAATTCTCCGTTCCGCATCGCCGGCTGGGCCGCTTGGACGGCCGTAGCCGCTGGCCAGCCGCCGCCGAGCGCTCTGAATAGTTGCACCTCCGCAGTGGCGCGCGTGGTTGCCGCGCTCTGGCGGCTGTCCTGAGCGCTGAGCAGGCTTCGCTGGGCATCGAGCAACTGCTGGAAATCGACCGCGCCGCTGCGATAGCGAATTTCCGCCAGGCGGACGGACTCGCGCGCCGAGCTTTCGGCGACGAGCAGCGCCGCCTCGCGTTCGCGGGCCGTGCGGATTGCGACAAAGGCGTTCTCCACGTCCTGCACCGCGATCAGGATCGTCTGGCGGTAGGTGGCGAGCGCGGTGTCCGCGCTGCCGCGTTGTTGCTCGATCCTGGCGCGGATCTGGCCGCCCTCGAAGATCGGCGCGGTCACGTTGCCGGCCAGGTTGCCAAGGATGCTGCCGAACAGCCCGCCCAGCGAGCCGCCGGCGGTGCCCAGCGTACCGCTAAGCCGGAGGGCGGGATAGAGATCGGCCTGGGCCACTCCGATGCGGATCACCGCGGCCTCGAGTGCGTGGCGCGATCCGGCGACGTCGGGCCGGCGCTCGAGCAATTGCGCGGGCAGGCCGCTTCCGATCGGCATGGGCGGGGCGGGGACCGCGCGAACCGGCGTCAGCAGCGCGGCGCTGCTGCCGGGCGCCTGGGCGGTCAGTACGTCGATCTGGTTGATCGCGGTCGCTATCGACTGGCGCAGCACCGGCAAGCCGGCCTCCGTCTGCGCGGCCAGGGTCCGGGCCTGCTCGACGTCCAGCGCGCTCACGAGGCCCGCCTGATAGCGCCACTGGGCGATCTGCAGGTTACTGCGCTGGATCGAGAGATTGTCCTGCGCGATGCCGAGCCGCGCCTGCGCATCGCGTAAAGTCAGATAGTTTAGAGCGGTTTTCGACCGTTATGAATCGTCGAGGGATTCCCACCACGCGTGATTTCTGATTCAGAATCCGTGCTGGTGAAGGAGGCCGGCATGGATGGGCCAACCACTATCGATGGATTTGCGCAGG
>JBDSOM010000150.1:0-6689 GCA_039914785.1 Novosphingobium sp. | reverse complement strand
CATCGAGCGCCTCGGCATGGCCGCACCGCCCTCGCCCCCATCGCCCGAGCGGATGATCGCGGCGTTCGATTGGGCCGGCGACTTCCTGACCGGGGCGATGCGCGATTGGCCCGAGCATTCGTGGGCCACCTCGGGCGGGGTGGTCGATCCCGCGCAACGCAACCGCTTCCCCGAGGACAAACGCGCCAACGACGCCGCCGCCGCCGACAACGCCGCCGACGCCAGGCGCGGGCGGATGGCGGCGCACATGATCTGGCGGCTCGCCCCGGACGAGGCGCTGATCGTCGAGATGGACGCCCACGACGGCTTCTGGATTTTCGGGATGGGCGGAGTCTTCGCCGGGTCGCTCGATTTCCTCTACCGCCCGGTCAGCTACACCCCCGCGCGCACGACAATCGACGCAGACGACGTCGTGCGCCTGGTGATCGCACACGACGATCCGGGGGTGTCCAACTGGCTCGACACGCAAGGGTTCTCCGACGGCAACCTGACTTACCGCAACCTGATGAGCCAGAACCCGGCGACGTTCCGCACCCGGCTGGTCAAGCGCTCCGCAGTGCTGGCGGCGCTGCCCGCCGACACGGCAATGGTCACGCCCGAGCAACGCGCGGCCCGGCTGCGCGACCGCTACCGCTCGATCAAGCTGCGGTTCGGGATCTAGCCGGAAGGACGACGTTCACCACCAGGATCGCCGCGACGGCAACGAGCCCGCCGGCGATGATGTCCGTCAGGTAGTGCGTCCCTTCGACGGGTGTCGCCAACAGCATCGCGACGTTGACCGGCACGAGCGTCCAGCGCAGCCGCGGGACCGGCCAGGCCGCCGCGATGAACACCCCGGCCGACGCGGCATGAAAGCTCGGCGCGCACACCAGCCCCCGCAGCGCGCCAAGGTCGATGTCGATCATCTGGCGCGCTCGCAGCGCCGGGATCAGCTGCTCCTGGTAAAGCGCGCTCGTCGGCATGTAGGGGATCGGACCGTGCCACAGGTACGCGAGCGGACCCGCAGCCGGGAACAGCGGGAACAGCGCCAGGGTCAGCACCACCGCGAGCCAGAACGTGCCGAGGAACCGCCGCGCATCGCAGCGGCGCCCGTGGACCGCGAAGTAGCCGAGCATGAGCAGCGGCGTCGCGTAGATCGCGCCATAGGCGACCGCGCCCGCGTGCTGCAGCACCGGATGCCGCGCGACGAAGCCGTACCAGGCCAGCCAGTCGAAATGCAGGAGCCGGTCGATGTGGGCGAGCGCCGGATCGGCGAACCCACTGGTCGCCGCGGCCGCAGGATAGCTCGCCAGCACGCCCAGCAGGGCGGTGGCGACGAACACCAAGGTATCCTCGCAGAACGCGCCAAGCTGGCGCTGGCGCAGCGAGAGCGGCTTCCGCAGCCAAAAGCGGGCAAGCGCCAGCGGCAGCAGGACCGCCACGGCAGCGGCAAAGCCCAGGGTGTTGGGGACCAGGATGAGCCGGGCCTGGGCCATCATCGCTGCGACCACCACGGCGCTCGCCCCCACCGCGTAGATCAGCCACGCCGCGGGCAGGCGCGAGACTTGCTCAGGCAGGAGCAGCGCGCGCGCCGCGGGGACGCGCCGAGGCGGGCCGAGGGGGCGCAGGATCGCTCCATCGGTCGGATAGATGCTGGAAAGTTCGTTCATTGCATTCGGCAGCCGCCGTCTGTTCCTTGTCAGCCGGCTGTGCCTGACCGCCCCGCCCCGCACGGTGACGGCCACATGACCATTCCGATAGATTAGACTCTGATTCTCAGATGCGGTGCCGGCCCGATACCTTCTCCACGCCAGTGAATCAGACTCTAGCTGACCACCCGGCCGCCGTTGACGCCGATCGTCTGGCCGGTGACGTAGCTGGTCTCGTCCTGGCACAGCCACGCGCAGGCGTTGGCGATGTCGTTGGGTTCGCCCATCCGCCGCACCGGCAGGCTCGACAGCAGCACTTCGGTCGGGATCTGGAAGCGGTCGCGGTTGGCCTCGGACATGATCGTGCCCATTACCGAACCGGGGGGGATGTTGTTGACGGTGATGCCGAGCGGCCCGAATTCCTGCGCCATCGAGCGGGTCATCGTCACCACCGCGCCCTTCGACGAGGAATAGGCGATCATGTTGACTGCGCCGGTCTGCGCAGAGGACGACGAGATGTTGACGATCCGGCCCCAATGCGCGGTCTTCATGTCGCCGAGCACGGCCTGCGTGCAGATCATCGGGCCGCGCACGTTGATCGCGTAGATGAAGTCCCAGCGCTCGTCGGTCACGTCCTCGAACGGGGTGAAGTCGGTCACGCCGGCGTTGTTGACCAGGATCGTCACCGGCCCGAACGCATCGCGCAACTGCTGCACGGCGGCAAAGACCTGGGTGCGGTCGGAGACATCCGCGCCGAGCGCGATCGCATCGCCGCGGGCAGCCTTGATCGCCGCGACCGTGTCGGCGCAGCGTTCGGCATCGAGATCGAGTACGCCGACGGCCAGGCCGTCTTGCGCCAGGCGCTTCGCACACGCCGCGCCGATTCCGGCCGCCGCCCCGGTTACCAATGCCGTCCGCTGGGCCATGATTCGTCCTCTCGTTGGGTTGTTTCGAGGTGCGCCATACCCAGATCCGGCGGCGCCGAAACCCGGCGAGGGCGGGACCGGCCTAAAATCCGCTAGGGCGTTGCGCGGTCAGTCGCCGCAAATGCCCGAAACGAACCGGGCAATGCGGGCGAACGTCTCGGCCGAGCCCGGCAGGTCCGCGCTGCGGGTCACCGCGACGTGCTCCATCCCCGGAACCGCCAGGAACTCGCAGCAGATGCCGGCGACCTGCAGGCGTTCGTGAAAGCGCGCCCCGTCATCGTAGAGGATCTCGCCCGCACCCACCGCGATGAGCGTCGGCGGCAGGCCCTGCGTGGGCGCGAACAACGGCGACGCCAGCGGGTGCCGCGCGTCGCCGCCTTGCAGATAGAGCCCGGCGGCGGCAGCGGCGGCTTCGGGCGAGAACAGCGGGTCGCTCGCGCGGTTGCGCTCGTACGAAGGCGCGCTGACCGTGAGATCGAGCCACGGCGCGATCAGCACCAGCCCGGCCAGAGCCACACCGTGGTGCGCGGCGAGCACCGCGAGGCCGGCCGCCAGGCCGCCGCCGGCCGATTGTCCCGACACGATCAGCGGCGTTTGCGGGTCCTGCTTCGCATACGCCTGCAGCGCGGCCCAGGCATCGTTCAGCCCGGCGGGGAACGGATCCTCGGAGGCCAGGCGGTATTCGGGCAGGAGCACCTCGACCTGGCAGGCGCGCATCAGCCGGTCGGCATACGGCCCTTCCATCTCGGGCACGCCGTTGCGAAAGCCCCCGCCGTGGAGATGGAATACCCGTCCGCGCGGGCGGCCCGTCGGCGTCAGGCGCAAGACCCGGCGCTGGCCCAGGACGAGCTCTTCCGGAGCGGGATCGATGCGAAACCGCCCGGACGCCCGCGCGTCCATCATCTCCTGCCGCCACGCCGCAAGGGCGGGCGGGAGCGGCGGTCCGGCGCGCTCGGGCGGTAGGGGCGGAAGCTCGGTTGCCGGGGTCATCGTGGTTCCTTCGCATGGGGTGGGGCTTGCGGCTGGAATGGGCCGGGATGAGATGAGAGATGACCCTAACCCGTCCGTCCTGCGGACCGCAATTGGCCGGTTGTGCCTGATATCGACCAGCTTTAACCCTTGAGCAACGGCCGAGTCGAGAGACCGTCCTCGACGATCCCGCGCATCGTGATCAGCGTCTTGAACGCCATGACCCCATCCTCGTCGTCGAGCGCGTGGCGGGTGAAGGCGTCGTATTCGGCCATCGACCCCACTTGCACCTTAAGGACGAAATCGTCGTCGCCCGTGACCTCCCAGGCGCCGGTGACTTCGGGCTGCTTGGCGATCTTGCGGGCGAAGGCATCCATCGCGCGGTGGCCGGGCTGCCGCATCCGGACCAGGACATACATCGTGATCGCCGAGCCGGTCAGCGCCGGGTCGATCACCGCGATGTCGGCGACGATCACCTTGTCGTCGCGCAACCGGCGCAACCGGCGCAGCACCGCCGAAATCGAAAGCCCGACCTTTTCAGCCAGGATCCGCGCCGGCTCAAGGTTGTTCTGGCGCACCCGCTCGATCAAGCGGCGATCGAAATCATCGAGTTCGGCGATTTTATGCATGCATGGGCAATACGCGCTAAAATTGTGCGCCGCTATTGCCAAAATCGGCGCCAATGGTTTTGCGGGGCCGGTAGAAGATGCGGACCAGACAGACATGGAGATACCGCATGATCGCCGACCACGCCAAGCCCGGACAACTCGCTCGCCTCTGGCGCAGCTTCATCGCCGCTTCGGAAGCCGCCGTCGCGGCCGGCTACCGCGCGCCATGGGCAGGACGCGAGCAGCGCAATGGCAAACCCTGCTAGGGAAGGGCGGCCCATCGGCCGCCCGACCGCTTACAAGCCCATGCAGAGGTACTTGAGCTCCATGTAGTCGTCGATGCCGTGGCGCGAGCCTTCGCGGCCGAGGCCGGACTGCTTTATCCCGCCGAACGGCGCGACTTCGGTGGAGATCAGGCCGGTATTGATCCCGACGATTCCCGCCTCCAGCGCCTCGGCCACCCGCCACACACGCGACAAGTCGCGGGCGTAGAAGTAGCTGGCGAGGCCGAACTCGCTGTCGTTGGCGAGGGTGATGGCCTCGGCTTCGTCCGTGAAGCGGATCACGCCGGCGAGCGGCCCGAACGTTTCCTCGCGCGCCAGCTTCATGCCGGCGGTGACGTTGGCGATCACGGTCGGCTCAAAGAACGTGCCGCCCAGGACCGAACGCTTGCCGCCCGCCAATAGCGTGGCGCCGCCGGCGAGTGCGTCGGCAAGGTGCTCCTCCACCTTTTCGACGCCGGCCTCGTCGATCACCGGGCCGATGATCGTGCCTGCGTCCAGGCCGTAACCGACCTTCAGGCCCTTGACCCGCTCGGCCAGCTTGCCGACGAACTCGTCGTAAACGCCGTCCTGGACGTAGAAGCGATTGGTGCACACGCACGTCTGGCCGGCGTTGCGGAACTTCGAGATCAACGCCCCTTCGACCGCTGCGTCGACATCGGCATCGTCGAACACCAGGAACGGCGCGTTGCCGCCCAGTTCCATCGAGACCTTCTTCACCGTCCCGGCGCATTCACGCATCAGCTGGATGCCGATCTCGGTCGAGCCGGTGAACGTCAGCTTGCGGACCTTGGGGTTGCGGGTGAGCTCGCCGCCGATTGCGCGGGCGCTACCCGTGACGACGCTGAACACACCCGCCGGTACGCCGGCTTCCTCGGCCAGCGCAGCCAGCGCCAGCGCGGAAAAGGGAGTCGCCGAAGCCGGCTTGAGCACCACCGTGCAACCCGCGGCCAGCGCCGGGCCGATCTTGCGCCCGATCATCGCGCTCGGGAAATTCCACGGCGTAATCGCCGCGACGACGCCGATCGGCTGCTTGAGCACGACGATCCGGCGGTCGGCGGCGTGAGAGGGCACGACGTCGCCGTAAGCGCGCTTGCCCTCTTCGGCGAACCATTCGATGAAGCTGGCCGAATAGGCGATCTCGGCTTTGGCCTCGGCCAGCGGCTTGCCCTGCTCGCGGGTCAGCAATTCGCCGAGCGAATCCTGGTTGGCGATCATCAGGTCGAAGAACTTGCGCAAGACCTTGGCGCGATCACCCGCGGTCCTGGCGCGCCACGCGGGCAGCGCGCGCTCGGCGGCGTCGATCGCGCGTTCGGTTTCGGCCGCGCCCATGTTGGGGACGGTGCCGAGCACTTCGGCATTGCCCGGGTCGGTGACGTTGATGGTCGTACCGCCGTCGGCATCGCACCATTTGCCGTCGATGTAGCACTGCTGCTTGAGGAACTGCGTATAGCTCATCGTGATCTCCATGGCGCCAAGCGCTCAGACTTTCGCCGCTACCGGCCGCATAGGCAGCGCATCGGGGGTTGGCAATCGAGCCTTCGTCAGGGCGATCCCTTGCGCTAGCCGGCCGCGGCGCCCTTGCCCGCATCCACAAGGGTGCCATCTTGGCGCAAATAAGAAGCCAGGAAGAAATTGCCATGACCGTCACGACATTGGAGCCCCCGCGCAGCACGGCCAATCCCGCCCCGCGCGCACCGGCCGGCTCGGTCCGCCGGACCTCGAGCATCGACGTCTCGTGGCCGAACGGCGGTGCAGGCGAGAAAATCCTCTACGGACGATCCCGCGATCTGCTCACCCCCGCGGGCGGCGGTGAGCCCACGGTGCGCGCGGCGGCCGCGATGGAGGCAACGCTCCAGGCCGACCGGACGATCACCGCGATCCGCGCGGAGCCCGCGCCGTTCCAGCTGCAGCGCCTGGTTGGCGAGCGCGGCGGCGGGCATTTGCGCATGACGATGCGCGAAGTCATGCCCGAGCTGATCGCCAATGCCGACCCGCTCTACTTGTTGCTCGACGACATTTCGGGGGTCAGCCTGATTTCGTCCTGGGCCTGGTCGCTGTGGAACCCCGATTGGCTGGCGGAACTGCGCGGGCCCGGCGGGGATGCTAACCTCGCGACCATGATGGAGGAGCGGATCGACGTTTGCTGGGGCTTCCAGCGCGGCAACAGCAGTCTCGATCCTGCGCAACGCCACGATGTTGGCACCGCCGATGCCGGGGAACTGCGCAATCCGGCCGATCCGGCGGGCTGGCACGACTTTCCGGTCGTCGACGGGG
>JBDSOM010000133.1:0-2844 GCA_039914785.1 Novosphingobium sp. | reverse complement strand
AGGCGTTCGCGAGGCCTTCGCTGGCCGAGGGCAGCACCATCGCATCGGCGGCGGCGAGTAGCTGGGGCAGGCGGTCGTGCCCGACCTGGCCGAGAAAGTGCACCCGCGCCGCCAGCCCGAGCCGCTGGGCGAGGGCGCGCAGTTCGGACTCGTCGTCCCCGGTGCCGGCGAGCGCCAGGCGCACATCGTCGCGGCCCAGCTGTTCTAGCGCCTCGATGGCCAGGCGCTGGCCCTTGCGTTCGATCAGCGCGCCGGTGGCGGCGAGCAGCGGGCCGTCCGTCGGAATGCCGAGCTGGGCGGCAATCGCCTGGCGCGCGTCCGTTCGCGGGGTCGGCCGGAACCGCGCGTGGTCGAGCCCGGTGTAATGAACCACGATCCGCTCACCCGGCATGCCCGGCGCGATCATGTCCGGCGCGATCATGCCCAAGGCGATCATGTCGGCCTTCAGCGCTGCCGACACCGCGAGCAGCCCGGCGGCCTGCCGCGCCGCCGCCAGCACTTGCGGGCCGGACTTCGCGCCCGTGCCCCAGTGATGGATATCCGCCCCGCGCGCCTTGATGGTCAGGGGCAGGCCGAGGGCGGCGGAGATCCGCGCGGCGGCGGGGCCATCGGGAAAGAAGAACTGCGCGTCGATCAGGTCGAACGGCTGCACGGCATGAAGCCGCCGGACGAGCGGCAGCACGGTGCGGGCGATCCGCGCGGGGTTGGACGCCGCGCCCCACTTGGGGATCAGCGTGAAGCGCGGGTGGTGCACCGTCAGCGCCCCGGCCTGCGCGGTCGCGCCGATCGCGCGCAGCTTTGCGTACCGGGGATGCAGCGACAGCGGCCAGGGCGGAATGCCCAGCGGGTTGACCACGACCAGATCGACGTCGCCGCGCGCCGCCACGGCCTGGAGCGAACTGGCGACGAATTGCCCGAGCGACGGCCGGGCGGGATTGGGAAACAGCGTGCAGAGCGAGAGCACCCGCAGCACGGTCAGAGCTTCCGGACCAGCATCTCCGCGACACCCAGCCAGGCGGGGTTGTCGATCACGATCTGGCGGCCGCCGGGGCCGGGCGGGAGCAGGGCGATGCGGTGGCCGCCGCCGGCAGCATCCTGGCGGTCGATCATGCGCCCGAAGGCGAAGCGCCCGCCGCTGCGCGGGGCGAGGACGTCGCGATTGAGCAGGCGCGGGAAGGCGTCGGGTTCGACCTGGCGCAGCCAGATCTGGTCGCCGGCGCGGTATTCGCCGGCGCTGGATTCGATGCCCATCGCCACGACCCGCTCGCCGCCGGCCAGCGCGGTCGGCAGGATCGCATCGCGCGGGACGGTCAGGGCCTCGGCCACGCCATCGACCAGCCGGGCGATCAGTTGCGGATCCTGTGACCCCTCGCCCCGGACGAGCAGCTCGGGCTCGACCTCCAGCGCGGCAGCGATGCGGTTCATCCACACCAGCGAGAGATTGCGGGTGCCGGTCTCGAGCCGCCCGATCGTCTGCGCGGTGGTGGCCGGCTGGCACCGCACGGCAACGTCGGCGAGCGTCAGCCCCTTCTCCTTGCGGATGTCGCGGATGCGATTGATCATGGCCTGCCTTCCGTACGCGTAACCGATATGGTTTTTATGCTGTCCTACAAGTGGGCCTTTTTGGCAAGGGGGTTAGCCAGCCTGAAGCATGGAGATCACCGATGCGCCCGACCATCGCCGTTGCCGAGAAATCCCGTCGCCCCTGCCTCCGTAGGGGCGACGGGTGGTTGCCGGGGGGCGCCCGAGGTCACACCGGGTCACGCACAAGGTGACACCGGGTTACAGGGGGCGGGGGTTCACCCTTGTACACCGTGCACATCGTCAACTTCGTGACCTTGCAACTCAACCGTCGACGCGTTCAGCCAGTCCCAGCCAGCGCTCCTCGGCAGCATCCTTGTCCGCCCGCGCCGTGGCGACGGCAGCGGTCAGGGCCGCGAATTTCGCCGGGTCTCGGGTGTAGAGCGCGGGATCGTGCATCGCCGCTTCATCCCGCAGGATCGCGGCCTGAAGCTCCTCGATTCGGGCCGGAAGGATCTCGTAGTCGCGCTGGTCCTTGTAGGTCAGCTTGCCCTTTTTGAGCGGCGGCGGCGGGGGCGCCACCTCGGCGAGCGATTTCGCGGCTTTCGGCTGAGCGCTGCGGGCCTTGCGCTGCTTTTCCCAGTCGGCATAGCCGCCGGCCACGATATCGACCTTGCCCGAGCCGTCGAGGCCCAGCGTCACGGTCACCGTGCGGTCGAGGAAGTCGCGGTCGTGGCTGACGATCAGCACGGTGCCGTCGTAGTCGGAGATGACTTCCTGGAGCAGGTCGAGCGTCTCGAGATCGAGGTCGTTGGTCGGCTCGTCGAGCACCAGCAGGTTCGATTTGCGCGCGAATTCGCGGGCCAGCAGCAGCCGGGACCGCTCGCCACCCGAAAGCGTGCCGATCTTGGCCTCGACCATGTTGGGATCGAACAGGAATTCCTTGAGATAGCCGTGGATGTGCTTGCGGACCCCGCGCACGTCGATCCAGTCGCCGCCTTCGGCCAGCACATCGCGCACGCGCTTTTCCGGGCTCATCAGGCTGCGCTGCTGGTCGATAATCACGCCGTCGAGCGTCTTGGCGAGGGTGATCTTGCCCTCGTCGGGTTGGATCTCGCCGGTCAGCAGCTTGAGCAAGGTGGTTTTGCCCGCGCCGTTCGAGCCGACCACGCCGATCCGGTCGCCGCGGGTTATCCGCAGCGTGAAATCCTTGATGATCGGGCGGTCCCCGAAGCGCTTGACCACCTTGTCCGCGACGATCACCGCCTTGGTCTTCACGTCGTCGGTGGCGAGGCCGAGCTTCGCCGCGCCTTGCGGCAGGAG
>JBDSOM010000228.1:0-13048 GCA_039914785.1 Novosphingobium sp. | reverse complement strand
TCGTCGGCGGGGTCTACATCGGCTTCGATCAGCCGCGCTCGCTCGGCGGCTACGCCCAAGGCGGTACGTTCGCCGCACCGATCATGAAGCAATTCATCGAGACGACGAAGCCGCGCTGGAGCCGCGTACCGTTCGCAGCACCAGCCGGCGTCCACATGGTCAAGGTCGATCGGATCACAGGCAAGAAGGTCTTCTCGGGCTCGCCCACCAGCGATCCCAAGTCGGCGATCATCTGGGAAGCCTTCAAAGCCGAGAGCGAGCCGGATCGCGCGACCCGCCGGGACGAACTGACGGCGCAGCGCAATGCCGTGCTGACCGCGGTCCGCCGCGCTGGCCAGGCGCGCGGGCGGACGCAGGAAACGGGTCCGAGGAAAGCCGAGGCACGTAATTTCGCCGAAGAGCAGGGCGGGGTTTACTGATACCGTTGGATACAGATGCGTACTGGACATTAGCGGGGCAGCGGATCAGTCTGGCGCCATGAAGAAACCTTTCCTCGCCGCCGCAGCGCTCGCCCTTGCCATGTTCCCGCTCTCGGCCAGCGCCGAACTCGCGCAAGGCGCCAGAGCACCGTATTTCACGACGCAGGGCGCCAAGGCCGGTAAGCCCTACCAGTTCGATCTGCGCCAGGCGCTTCGTCGGGGGCCCGTGGTACTCTATTTTTACCCAAAGGCATTCACCCAGGGTTGCACCCTGGAAGCCCACGCCTTCGCTGAGGCCACGGACCAGTTCGCCGCTGCGGGCGCGACGGTTGTCGGCATGTCGAACGACGATTTGCCTACGTTGCAGCGCTTCTCGACCGAGGCTTGCCGCGACAAATTCGCCGTGGCTATCGCGACGCCCGCGATCATCCGCCAGTACGATGTCGCTCTGAAGCTGCCCCCGGCAATGGCCGCGAGGGCTAACAGCGTGGGTAGCGGTTCGAGCCGCACGAGTTACGTGATCGCGCCCGACGGACGGATCCAGTTCGTCCATTCGGACCTTGATTACCGGGATCACGTCCGTCTGACGCTCGAGGCGGTCAAGGCGATGCGGAACACCCGCCGCCAGTAGACGCTCCAGCTTTACAATCCGGGCTGCTCCGCTAAGCGGGGCGCGGATGGGCCCCTGTGTGGAGTTTGGGCCCGTAAAACGTTGGAGTTGCACCATCATGCGTGCCGAAGGGCAGGCCCATATCGACCGGATTCAGGCGGCACTCGCCTTGGTCCGCAAGTTCCTTGACTGGGACCGCGCGCTGCGCCGTCTCGACGAACTCAACGCGCGCGTCGAAGACCCCAAACTGTGGGACAGTCCCAAGGACGCCGAAGCGGTCATGCGTGAACGGCGACGGATCGAAGCTGCCGTCGGCACGGTCAATCAGATTGGCGCCGAGATGGCCGACGCGATCGAGTTCGTCGAACTGGGCGAGGCTGAGGGCGATGACGACACGGTCAAGGAAGGGCTCGCGAGCCTGGCTGCGCTGGCCAAGCGCGCCGATGCCGATAAAGTACAGGCGTTGCTGGCAGGCGAAGCAGATAGCAACGATGCTTATCTCGAAGTTCACGCCGGGGCCGGCGGCACCGAGAGCCAGGACTGGGCCGAGATGCTCCAGCGGATGTATACCCGCTGGGCCGAGCGCCATGGCTACAAGGTGGAACTGGTCGATTACCATTCGGGCGAGCAGGCCGGGATCAAAAGCGCGACGTTGCTGATCAAGGGCGAGAACGCCTATGGCTATGCCAAGACCGAAAGCGGCGTGCATCGCCTCGTGCGGATCAGCCCTTACGACAGCTCTGCGCGGCGCCACACCAGCTTCTCGTCGATCTGGGTCTATCCGGTCATCGACGATGACATCGACATCGAGATCAAGGAATCCGACCTGAAGATCGACACCTATCGCGCGTCGGGCGCCGGCGGGCAGCATGTTAACACGACAGATTCTGCGGTGCGGATTACCCACATTCCGTCTGGCATCATCGTCGCCAGCCAAAACGACAGATCGCAGCACAAGAACCGCGCGACGGCGATGAACATGCTGAAGGCGCGGATGTACGAAGCCGAACTGGCCCGGCGTGAGGCCGAGGCCTCCGGCGAGTATCAGGCGAAGACCGAGATAGGCTGGGGCCACCAGATCCGCTCATACGTGTTGCAGCCGTATCAGTTGGTGAAGGACTTGCGCACCGGCGTTACCTCGACAGCGCCTGACGACGTGCTCGACGGCGATATCGATGCCTTCATGGCCGCGGCACTGTCGCAGCGCGTGACCGGCGAAAAGGTTACGGTGGAGGACGTCGATTGAAACGGTCCAGGTCCGCCCTGGTGCTGGCGTTGGCCGCGCTGGGCGGCTGTCAGGCGCGTGACGATCAGTCCGACCGTGCGAAGACCGCGCGTGAATTTCCGCGCGCCGACCGTCCGGTTTCGCAGTCTAAATCCAACGCTTTCTCGACCGAGGTTGCGCGCGACAGCGTCAACGAGGCGAAGACCGTGATGGACCTCGCCGACATCCGAGCCGGCACGACGGTGGCGGATATCGGCGCGGGCGAGGGGTACTATACGGTCCGCCTGGCTGAGCGCGTCGGGAAGAAGGGCCGGGTCCTGGCACAAGACATCGACGCGCAAGCGCTTGGCCGCCTGGCCCAGCGGGTCGAGCGCGAGCGGCTCGACAACGTCTCGATCAAGCCCGGAGCGCCCGACGATCCACGACTGCCGATTGCGAGTTTTGACCGTATCTTCCTGGTGCACATGTACCACGAAGTCGGGGAGCCTTACGCGTTTCTGTGGCGACTGCGCCCGGCGCTGCGGGCGGGCGGACGGGTGATCGTCGTCGACGTCGATCGCCCGACTGATCAGCATGGCATCCCGCCAACACTGCTTTTCTGCGAATTCAGCCGGGTGGGCTTTCGTTTGACACAATTTATCCGTAAACCGGAACTCCAAGGTTACTATGCACAGTTCGAGGCAACGGGGGAGCGCCCGAAGCCGGCGGTGATCGAACCTTGTCGCGACGCCGGAAAGGCTGTCGCGGGGCGTGCAGGGTGAGTACGCAGGAAAGACGATGTCGATGAGTTTTAAGGGTTTGAAGCCGATCCTTTACGGCGGACGCGAAGTCTGGCCGTTGATCGAGGGTGGCAAAGGGGTGTCTGCTACCAATCACATGAGTTCCGGCGCTTGGGCGGCTGCGGGCGGAATTGGGACGGTCAGTGCGGTGAATGCCGACAGCTACGATCCCGACGGCAAGATCGTTCCTCAGATATACAACGCGCTGACCCGCAAGGAGCGCCATCAGGAATTGATTCGCTACGCCATAGACGGCGCTGTCGAGCAGGTCCGTCGCGCTTATGACGTCGCCGACGGCCGGGGTGCGATCAACATCAACGTGTTGTGGGAAATGGGCGGGGCGCAGCCGATTCTCGAGGGCGTTCTGGAACAGACCCGCGGCTTGGTGGCTGGCGTCACTTGCGGTGCGGGGATGCCCTACAAGCTTTCCGAGATCGCGGCGCGGTTCGACGTCAACTATCTGCCGATCGTTAGCTCCGCGCGCGCGTTCCGGCTGTTGTGGAAGCGAGCTTACCACAAGGTTCCTGCCCTGCTGGGGGCGGTGGTTTATGAAGACCCGTGGCTAGCCGGCGGACACAACGGCCTTTCGAATGCCGAAGATCCCCTCGAACCCCAGGATCCCTATCCGCGCGTCAAAGCCTTGCGCGACGTCATGCGTGCCGAGGGCATTTCGGAGTCCGTGCCGATCGTCATGGCCGGCGGGGTCTGGTTCCTGCGCGAGTGGGACAACTGGATCGATAACGAAGAACTTGGTTCGATCGCCTTCCAGTTCGGCACCCGTCCGCTGCTGACCGAGGAAAGCCCGATTCCGATCGGGTGGAAAGATGCGCTGCGCGAACTGGTGCCTGGCGACGTGCTGCTCCATCGCTTCTCGCCAACGGGGTTCTATTCGTCGGCGGTACGCAATCCGTTCCTGCGCAGCCTTGAGGCGCGCAGCGAACGGCAGATTCCCTACTCGAAGGTGCAAGCAGGCGAGCACACCATGCAGCTCGACGTCGGGGTACGCGGCAAGAACTTTTGGGTCGTACCAAAGGATCTCGATCGTGCTCGTGACTGGTTCGGCCAGGGCTTCACCGATGGCTTGCGCACGCCCGACGATACGATCATCTTCGTCGATCCGATCGAGCGCGACATGATCCGCAAGGATCAAGCCGATTGCATGGGCTGCCTGTCGCACTGCGGGTTCTCGTCATGGAAAGACCACGACGATTACACCACTGGACGCCTGGCGGATCCGCGCAGCTTTTGCATTCAGAAGACTCTGCAGGACATCGCCCACGGCAAGGACATCGATCAGAACCTGATGTTCGCGGGCCACGCCGCGTACCGGTTCAAGCAGGATCCGTTCTACTCGAACAACTTCACCCCGACGGTGAAGCAGTTGGTCGACCGGATCCTGACAGGCGATTGACGATTACCGGGAAGCGGAGACCCTGAAAAAGGGGAACCGCTTTACCGGACCGTCGATCAAGTGGTTCTTGAGCTTCCGGCGGATCTCGTCCGAACCCTCGCTGATCGTGCAGACCAGGTGCGTTCCACCTTTAGGTAGCGGTTCGATGGCGCTGATGCTGACGCCAGCCTTTTCGCAGGCCGCGATGACTTCAGCTTCGGACATCGACAGGTTCATCGCCCGGCTCACAGCGCTAGACTCCAGGCAACTGCCGATGGCGTGCCAAGGCCCTGCTGGAACGTCCTGATGCGACGAGCGAAGGCCTGCGCGTCTGCTTCGTGACCGACCCGGCAGGCCGAACTTTCCGCAGCAGATGCGCGAATCAGCGAAATTTGGTGCTCGGAATACAGAAAATTGAGATCCACGACAGGGCTCCACCAAGTAAGCGGGAGCACATAGGATCTCTCAGTCGCGGGCGCCTACAGGATGCCAACCGCGATGGTCTGCATATAGGGCTCATCACCGGAATAGATAGGTGCGGTTGGCGGGCAGCTCAATCCATCTCCCAGGCCCGCTCGCCGTGGCTGGAGATGTCCAGCCCCTCGCGCTCTTCGTCCTCGGTTACCCGCATCGGAATCACCAGGGAGACCGCCAAGGCGAGCACCACCGTGGCGATAATGGACCATAGCGCCACCGCGCCGACCCCAACGACTTGCGCGCCGAACTGGCTGAGCATCCCCATGCCTTCGCCGTAGCCCGTGCCGCCGAGCCCAGGCGCAAGGAAGAACGCCAGCAGCAATGAACCGGCCATTCCACCGATCCCGTGAACCGCAAACACGTCGAGCGAATCGTCGATTTCGAGCTTCTGCTTGACCAACTGGATCATCGGGAAGCACGCGCTCGCCGCGATCACGCCGAACAGCAGCGCGGCCCCGGGCGAGATGAATCCCGCTGCCGGCGTGACGGTCGCAAGGCCGGCGATCGCACCGGTAGCGAACCCGACGGTAGTCGCCTTGCCAACCACGAAACGCTCGATCAGGATCCAGGTTATCGCAGCTGCGCAAGCCGCAGCATGGGTGTTGATAATCGCGCTGGCCGCGTCGTCGTTCGCCGCGACCGCCGAGCCGCCGTTGAAGCCGAACCAGCCGACCCACAGCAGCCCAGCTCCCAGCATCGTCAGCGATGGGCTATGCGGCAGCATGAGCGTCTTGGGAAAGCCCTGGCGCTTGCCGATCAGCAGCGCGACGACCAGGGCGGAGACGCCCGCCGTGGTGTGAACCACGATGCCGCCTGCGTAATCGAGGGTGCCAAGGTTCGTCGCGAGCCAGCCTCCGCCCCAGATCCAGTGCGCGACCGGGGCATAAACGATCAGGCTCCACAGAGCGCAAAACCCCATAACCCAGCCGAACCGGGCGCGGTCCACCCAGGCGCCAACCATCAGCGCGGGGGTAATTGCGGCGAAGCACATCTGAAAGAGCGCGAACGTGCCTTCCGAGATGTTATAGCCCGCGCGGACATTGCCGAGGTTGATCAGCATCCAGGCATTGCCCGCGCCGAGCCAGCCGCCCAGGGTCGTGGTGTTAGCGTCGCCGAATGCGAGGGTATAGCCAACCATGATCCACAGCAGCGAGGCTGCGGCGGCGACCGCGCCGCACTGAAGCATAACCGACAGGAAGTTCTTGGCGCGGACCAGCCCTCCATAGAATAGCGAAAGCCCGGGCAGCGTCATCAGAACGACCAGCGCGGAGGACGTCAGAATCCAGGCGGTGTCGCCGCTGTCGGCCACGTCGATCGCACCCGCGTTGGCTTGCGCGAGCGCCGCGGTGGGCACGGCGAAAGCGAGCGCTGCGAGAAGGCCGGCCGAAGCTTTGCGCATGAATCTAGTCTCCCCTTCGCCGTCCCTGTGGGCGGCGGATTTCCCGAGGGCGCCGTCTAAGGCACTTTCCCTGAGTTAGACAAGTTTAAGGCCGTCTTCCGTCACAATTATCGTCATCATGAACGTGTCGGGACGAATTTATGCCCAGCCCTCAAGGACCTGGTCGGGAGGGCGGTGGCCGTCGACCCAGAAGCGAATGTTCGCGATGACCTTTTCGCCCGACGCCTCGCGGCCTTCGATCGTCGCGCTGCCAAGGTGCGGGATGGCGACGACGTTCGGCAGGGCGAGCAGCCGCGGATCGACCGCCGGTTCGTGCGTGAACACGTCCAGCCCCGCGCCGCCCAGGCGACCCGATTCCAGCGCAGCGATAAGCGCGGCCTCTTCGATGAGTTCACCGCGCGCGGTATTGATCACGTACGCGTCGGGCTTCATCAGCGCGATCCGCGCGGCGTTCAGGATATGGTGGGTCTCGGACGTAGCAGGGCAGTTCAACGAAAGGATGTCGGCTTGCGCGATCATCGCGTCGAGATCTTCCACGTAGCGAGCGCCGAACATGTTCTCCGACGCCGTGGGCAGACGGCGGCGATTGTGGTATACGACCTCGAGCCCGAAGGCGCGGGCGCGGTGGGCCACCGCCTGGCCGATGCGCCCCATGCCGACGATGCCGAGCACTTTGCCGCCGATGCGGTGGCCCAAAAGCGCGGAGGGCCCCCATCCTGTCCATTGCCCGCCGAGCAGCACGCGAATTCCAGCGGCCAGTTGGCGCGGCACGGCGATGATCAGCGCCATGGTCATGTCGGCGGTGTCGTCGGTAAAGACGCCGGGCGTATTGGTGACGATGATCTTGCGCGTGCGGGCGGCGGCTAGGTTGATATGATCGATGCCCGCTCCGAAGTTCGCGATCAACCCGAGGCGTTCGCCCGCCGCGGCAATCATCTCGCCGTCGATATCGTCGGTGAGTGTCGGTACCAGGACATCGCAGCGCTGCATGGCAGCGATAAGCGACTCACGCGACAGAGCCTGGTCCTGGGTGTTGAACTCCATATCGAACAGCTCCGCCATCCGCGCTTCGACCACGGGAAGGAGCTTGCGCGTGACGACCACGCGTGGCTTGCCGGAGACGCGGCGGGATAGCGGGGTTTCGGTCACGACCGTCATGCCGCATGGGCTATGCCTTTGCCGCCATGCGGGTCAAGCGCCCTTGAAGGTGTGAGGGCACCGGCGCTATGGAGCGGGCATGTCTAAACGCTTGTTGTTTGCCCTGCTCGCAGCCTCCCTGACCGTTACTCCCGCGATCGCTGCCGAGGAAGGCGTGCCCTACTGGGCTTCGATCCGCGCGAGCGAAGTCAACATGCGGGTCGGCCCTGGCGAGGACTACCGCATAAACTGGGTCTATCGCCGCCCCCATCTGCCGATGAAGGTCCTGCGCACGATGGAGGGCTGGCGTCTGGTTCAGGACCCCGACGGAGCGCGGGGCTGGATGCTGGCGCGGTTCCTCTCCCGCGAGCGCGGCGCGATCGTGCGCGGCAACGGGCTCGCGGAGATGCGCGAGAAGGGTGATGACGAAGCACGAGTGCTATGGAAGCTGCGGCCTGGCGTCGTCGGCAAACTGGGCGACTGCAAAGAGGCCTGGTGCCGGTTCGAGGTCGGCGGCCACACGGGCTTCATCCCGCAGGACCGAGTGTGGGGCGCCGGCGAGCCTTGAGAGAACGGCCGTCCCGGATCCAGTCCGGGACGGCGTCCGTTCAAACCAGCTCGATCGCGATCGCAGTGGCTTCGCCGCCGCCGATGCACAGGCTCGCAACGCCACGCTTCTTGCCTTGCGTCTTGAGGGCACCGATCAGCGTGGTGATGATCCGGGTGCCCGAAGCGCCGATCGGGTGACCGAGCGCGGTCGCGCCGCCGTTCACGTTGATCTTGTCGTGCGGAATGCCGAGGTCGCGCATTGCGAACATCGCCACGCAGGCAAACGCCTCGTTGATCTCGAACAGATCGACGTCGTCCAGCTTCCAACCGGCACTGTCCATCAGCTTGTGGATGGCGTTGACCGGCGTGGTGGGGAAACGGCTAGGCTCGTGAGCATGGGCCGAAACCGCGACGATCCTCGCCACCGGCGTCAGGCCCTTGTCACTTGCGAAGCTTTCGCGGGCCAGAACGATGGCCGCTGCGCCGTCAGAAATCGAGCTCGAGCTTGCCGCGGTGATCGTGCCGTCCTTCGAGAAGGCGGGTTTCAGGGTCGGGATCTTGTCTGGGCGGCCCTTGCCGGGCTGCTCGTCGGTGTCGACGATCACATCGCCACCCCGGGTCTTGACCGTTACCGCAACGATCTCGCCCGCGAAAGCGCCGCTCTCGATTGCGGCTTGCGCGCGGCGGAGTGATTCGATGGAGTAGTCGTCCTGCGCCTGGCGGGTCAGCTGATACTCGTCGGCAACGGCCTGGGCGAACGCGCCCATCGAGCTGCCGTCGTAGGCGTCTTCAAGGCCGTCAAGGAACATATGGTCGTATGCGGTGTCGTGCCCGGCGCGCGCGCCACTGCGGTGCTTCTTGAGCAAGTAGGGGGCGTTGGTCATGCTTTCCATGCCGCCCGCGATCGCGACGTCGATCGTGCCGGAGGCAAGCGCCTCCGCCCCCATGATCACCGTCTGCATGCCGGAGCCGCAGACTTTGTTGACCGTGGTCGCCTCGACCGACTTGGGCAGGCCGGCCTTCAGCGCCGCTTGCCGGGCCGGAGCCTGGCCGAGACCGGCAGGAAGCACGCAACCCATGTAGATCCGGTCGATGTCCTCGCCTGCAACGCCAGCGCGCTCGACGGCGGCCTTGACCGCGGCGGCGCCGAGATCGGTGGCGGAAACATCCGCGAATACGCCTTGCAGGCCGCCCATCGGGGTACGGGCGTATGAGAGGACGACGATCGGATCGGAGGCGGAAATCTGGCCCATGGGACACTTGCCTTTCGCAAAGTCGAATATTCGATTGGGTCGCATATATGCTGCGATGCGGCGAAAGCAATCGCGTGATGCGGTCCTTTGCGGCCACATGACCACCGCCAGCCGCGTAAATCTGTCGTCGACAAGCATTTGCCCCACTTGCACCGGCCGGGAGGGAGGATTAGGGCGCGGAGCAATCGCATTCGCCGACGAGTCAGCGCCCAAGGAAACCGCGTGGTCGATCTTTCGCAATACTTGCCGATTCTGATCTTCCTGGCGATCGCGCTAGGGCTGTCCACGGCGTTCGTGTTTCTGCCGATGGGCGTTGCGCGCCTCACGGGCACGCACAACCCCACGGCGGACAAGCTCAGCGAATACGAATGCGGCTTTCCCGCGTTCGAGGACCCGCGCAGCCAGTTCGATGTGCGGTTCTACCTCGTGGCGATCCTGTTCATCATCTTCGACCTCGAAGCGGCCTTCCTGTTTCCCTGGGCGGTCAGCTTGAAGGAAACGGGCTGGGCCGGGTGGATAACGATGATGGTGTTCCTGGCTGAGCTGTTGATCGGCTTTGCCTACGCCTGGAAGAAAGGGGCGTTGGACTGGGAATGAGTACTCTCGTGAACAGCGCAGGCCAGCCCTTCGCGCCGTCTACCGCCGACGGTGCCGTAACGGCGCCCGACCAGTCCTTTTTCAAGGATCTCAACCAGGAAGTTTCCGACAAGGGCTTCCTCATCACTTCGACCGAGGATCTGTTTCAGTGGGCCCGCACCGGCTCGCTGTGGTGGATGACCTTCGGGCTCGCCTGCTGCGCGGTGGAGATGATCCACGTCAACATGCCGCGCTACGACATGGAGCGCTTCGGCGTCGCCCCGCGCGCCAGTCCGCGCCAGTCCGACGTGATGATCGTCGCCGGCACGCTGTGCAACAAGATGGCTCCGGCGCTGCGCAAGGTCTACGATCAGATGTCGGACCCGAAGTACGTCATTTCGATGGGCAGCTGCGCCAACGGCGGCGGCTACTATCACTACAGCTACAGCGTCGTGCGCGGGTGCGACCGGATCGTGCCCGTGGATATCTATGTTCCCGGTTGCCCGCCAACCGCCGAGGCGCTGCTCTACGGCGTGATGCAGCTGCAGCGTAAGATCCGCCGGACCGGGACCGTTACGCGATGAGCGCAGTCCTGCATTCTGCCCCACGGTTCACCTCGAACGAGGGTGTGCTCGATGCGCTGACCGGCGCGCTGGGCTCGATCGTTGTCGCTGCTAAGGAAGACGCGGGCGAAATCCTCATCACCGTGCAGCGCGACAGCATCGAGGATGCATTGCGGCTGCTGCGTGACGAGCACGAATACCAGCAGCTGATGGAAATCGCGGGTGCCGACTACCCGTCGCGGCCCGAGCGGTTCGAAGTCGTCTACATGCTGCTGTCGCTGACCCGGAACCACCGCGTGATGGTCAAGGTCAACGCGTCGGAAAGCACTCCGGTGCCGACCGTCACTACACTGTGGCCCGTCGCTGGATGGCTTGAGCGCGAAGTGTTCGATATGTTCGGGGTTGTCTTTGCGGGCAACCAGGACTTGCGCCGGATCCTGACCGACTACGGCTTCGAGGGGCATCCCTTCCGCAAGGACTTCCCGCTGACAGGATATGTCGAACTGCGGTATTCCGAGGAGGACCAGCGCGTCGTTTACGAACCGGTTCAACTGGCTCAGGATCTCCGCAGCTTCGATTTTTCGAGCCCTTGGGAAGGCGCGGACTACGTGCTTCCGGGTGACGAAAAGGCGGCGGCTCCGTCGCCAGCCCCCGCACCGGTTGCGACGAAGCCCGACACCAAGGGCGATCCCCAGGCCAAGACGCCCAAGACGACGGACACGGTCGCAGACACCGGTGCCGGCGAGCCCGCTCGCAAGGTGTCGGAGGCCAAGGGCGAACCCGTGCCAAAGCCCGCCAAGGTTACGGCTCCGGGCGCGCCAGAGCCGACTGAGGACCGTCCCGCGCGCAAGCCGCGCGCCAAGAAGGCCGGCGGGCAGGGCGGCACTGGCCCCGCGCCGGAGGGTAGCTGAACATGAGCATGCAGCTCGAACAGTCGCCGACCACCGGCGACGAGGTCATTTCCAACTACACGATCAACTTCGGGCCCCAGCACCCCGCCGCGCACGGCGTGCTGCGCATGGTCATGGAGCTCGACGGCGAGATCATCGAGCGGATCGATCCGCACGTCGGCCTGCTCCACCGCGGCACCGAAAAGCTGATCGAGCACAAGACGTACCTGCAGGCACTGCCGTACTTCGATCGGCTCGACTATTGCTCGCCGATGGCGATGGAGCACAGCTATGTCCTCGCAATCGAGAAGCTGCTCAACCTCGAGGTGCCCCTGCGCGCCCAGTACCTGCGCGTGCTGTTTGCCGAGCTGACCCGCATCAAGAACCACATGCTCAACCTCGGCAGCCACGTCATGGATGTCGGCGCGATGACGCCGAACTTGTGGCTGTTCGAGTTGCGCGAAGACCTGATGAATTTCTACGAACGGGCGTCCGGCGCGCGGATGCACGCCGCGTGGTTCCGTCCCGGCGGCGTCCACCAGGACGTTCCGCTCAAGCTGCTGACCGACATCGGCGACTGGCTCGATACCCGCCTGCCGCGCCTGTTCGACGACGCGATGAGCCTGGTCGTCGACAACCGTATCTTCAAGCAGCGCAACGTCGACATCGCCGTGGTCAGCAAGGACGATGCGATCCGCTGGGGCTTCTCTGGTCCGATGATCCGCGGCTCCGGCATCGCCTGGGACTTGCGCAAAAGCCAGCCTTACGACGTCTACGACCGCATGGACTTCGAGATTCCGGTTGGCACCAACGGCGATTGCTACGACCGCTTCATGGTTCGCGTGGAGGAAGTCCGCCAGTCGGCCAAGATAATGAAGCAGTGCCTGGCTGAAATGCCCGAAGGCCCTGTCGCCTCGATCGACCGCAAGATCGTGCCGCCCAAGCGCGGCGAGATGAAGCAGTCGATGGAAGCGCTTATCCATCACTTCAAGCTCTACACCGAAGGCTTCCACGTCCCGGCGGGCGAAGTCTATGTCGCCACCGAAAGCCCCAAGGGCGAATTCGGCGTCTACTTGGTCGCCGACGGCAGCAACAAGCCATACCGCTGCAAGATCCGCCCGACCGCGTTCAGCCACCTCCAGGCGATGGACTTCATGAGCGTGGGCCACATGCTACCCGACGTGACCGCCATCATCGGCGCGATCGATGTGGTGTTCGGGGAGTGCGACCGTTGAGCAATCTGGCCATCGCCGAGCAGATGATCGCTGCGTACAACGCGCAGGACGTCGATGCATATGTTGCGCTGATGACCGAGGATGCTGCCGAGGCTTCATACCGCGGTGCGGTGTTGCGCGACGGCAAGGAAGGTGTGCGTTCGGGCCTCGCCAAGACATTCGCTGAATTCCCCGAGAACCGTGCCGAGATCATCGAGCGCCAAGTGCTGGGCGATCATATCGTGTTCCTCGAAAGGGTCTGGCGCACCGCCGCCGGCGAGCCTTTCGATGTCCTGGCCATCTACAGCTTCGAGGGCGACAAGTGCTCTCGCGTGGAGTTCGTTCGTTGAACCGAGAAACTTTCGATGTGATGCGGATCTGGGCGGCGCTGACCGGCGTCGCGCTAGCGGTCTGGTACTTCACGCAGCTCTACCTTGGCTGGCCGACCTCCGAGACCATTCCCATGCTCGTGTCCGGCATCGGCGGCTTCGAGCTCGTCCTGTTCGCCCAGGATATCCTAGGGAGACGCCGACATGGCTGAGCGTCACCTCGAGCCCGAGACCCCCG
>JBDSOM010000085.1:0-5886 GCA_039914785.1 Novosphingobium sp. | reverse complement strand
CCATACGGGCCCGCAGCTCACATCGCTGCATCACGAGGCCGGACAGATGGCAGCATCCGACTACGTGCCAAATCTTCCCGATTTACCGCTTGCGTCTTCGGGGGCGTCCACAGATGGGAAGCGGACGGTCCGCTATGCCCATTTAAATGTGATGGGCATTTCAATATCCGGCGACATGCTCTTGTGCACGGGGCAAGTGAACGCTGCAGCCTCCAAGGACTTTTGATGCCGTTCAGCGATGCGGTGGGGGATTATAACGCTGGTTACCAAGCGACTGATCCGGCGAGGACCGCTAGCCATTTCCTTTTCAACGCTCGCCGTAGACCGTGTGATATCGATACCCAAGGATTGCGCTTTTGTGCCCATCACTGTGAGAATGCACGTTCCTAGCGCAGTAGCAACGAGGTCGGTTGGCGAGAAGGTTTCACCTTTGCCCATGTTGTCAGCGGGCGCATCCGTGATCAGTTCGACGCCAGATGGGCCATGTGTTGCTCGACAGTGTAAATCACCTTGGTATTCGATGTTGATCCCAACCAATTCGTCTCTCCCATGAAGGTCAAGATGGACAAAAATGTTGCCTGTGTCGAGTTAGCGCAATGACCGCTCTTGGGTCGTGTCCGACTGTCCGGAATGGCGCGCCAATGGCTTGAGAGCGGACATTACTCTCCCGTCGCCACGGATTTGATCCGGGCCCGCTGTTACGTCCCTCGGTTCTAGCGCGCAAAGCAGCAGGACCGCCCGCCTGGCGCGCGCAGGGCGGGGGGAGGTGAGGCGACGTTCGCGGGGCTATCGTGCTGTTGGACCACGCGCCGCGCGCGGCCTTGAGCAAGGCGCGGGCACACGGGCTTCCTCGGGCGGGGAGGACTATTGAAGGCCTGTCCTACACGAACCTTATTGGTTACTGTTTGCGGATGACTGAACCGCACCCCACCCCTCGCCCCGATCCCCGCATCCCGTCGGGCTATCACTGGACCAATCCCAAGATCGGCGCGTTTCTTCGCGCGCTTGCTGCGGGCGGGTCGATCACCGACGCCGCGCGGAGCGTGGGCATGAGCCGGCAGTCGGCGTATGCCTTGCGCCGACGGCTCGACGCGGCGCACCGTCCGGCCTTCGGGCAGTTGTGGGACAAGGCGGTCGCAATCGGACATGACGCCCCGCGGGCGCCCCTGCCCGCCGCGCCGGCGCGGCCCGTCCGCCCGGCAAGTTGGCACCCCAGCTGGCCCACAAGGTGACACGCAAGGTGACGGTTCCCGCCATCCCCTGCACACCGTGCACTTGATCAACTTCGTCAACTTGCGCAGCCGCCAAAACGCCCATTCCGCTCACCGTTGCGGAACGCACCGCGAACGCCCATATCCGGCCCATGGCCGAACTCGTGATCCGCCGGGGACTCGAAGAACCCGACACTTCCAGCAATTTCGTTCCGCACAAGCCGCAGCGGCCGGAGAAGTCCGACGGCGGGCGGCCGTTTCGGATTTCTTCCGAGTACCAGCCGGCGGGCGACCAGCCGACGGCGATCGCCGATCTGGTGGGCGGCATCAGCGCCGACGACAAGACCCAGGTGCTGCTCGGCGTCACCGGCTCGGGCAAGACCTTCACGATGGCCCAGGTGATCGAGGCGACGCAGCGCCCGGCGCTGATCCTGGCGCCGAACAAGATCCTCGCGGCGCAGCTTTACGGCGAGTTCCGCAGCTTTTTTCCGGACAATGCGGTCGAGTTTTTCGTCTCGTACTACGATTACTACCAGCCCGAGGCCTATGTGCCGCGCAGCGATACCTACATCGAGAAGGAAAGCTCGGTAAACGAGGCGATCGACCGGATGCGCCATTCGGCCACCCGCTCGCTGCTCGAACGCGACGACGTGATCATCGTCGCCTCGGTGTCGTGCATTTACGGCATCGGCTCGGTCGAGACGTATTCGGCGATGATCTTCGACCTCAAGCAGGGCGCCAGCGCCGACCAGGGCGAGATCATCCGCAAGCTCGTCGCGCTGCAGTACAAGCGCAACGACGTGGCGTTCGCCCGCGGCAATTTTCGCGTGCGCGGCGACAACCTGGAAATCTACCCCTCGCACTACGAGGACATGGCCTGGCGGATCAGCTTCTTCGGCGACGAGATCGAGGACATCGCCGAGTTCGATCCGCTGACCGGCAAAAAGGGCGCGAGCCTGGCGACGGTGCGGGTCTATGCCAATTCGCACTACGTGACGCCCGGCCCGACGATGAAGCAGGCCGCCGACGCGATCCGCTTCGAACTGGCCGAGCGGCTCAAGGAACTGGAGATCGAGGGGAAACTGCTCGAGGCCCAGCGACTGGAGCAGCGGACGAACTTCGACCTCGAGATGATCGCCGCGACGGGATCGTGCGCGGGGATCGAGAACTACAGCCGGTTCCTGACCGGCCGCCTGCCCGGCGAGCCGCCGCCGACGCTGTTCGAGTACCTGCCCGACAACGCGCTGCTGTTCGTCGACGAAAGCCACCAGACGGTGCCGCAGATCGGCGCGATGTCGAAGGGCGATCACCGCCGCAAGATCACGCTGGCCGAATACGGCTTTCGCCTGCCGAGCTGCATCGACAACCGCCCGCTGCGCTTCAACGAATGGGACGCGATGCGGCCGCAGACCGTCGCGGTCTCGGCGACGCCGGGCAACTGGGAGATGGAGCAGACGGGCGGCGTCTTTGCCGAGCAGATCATCCGCCCGACCGGGCTGATCGATCCGCCGGTCGAGATCCGCCCGGTCGAGGACCAGGTCCAGGATTGCATCGACCAGTGCCGATCAGTCGCCGCCGCGGGCTATCGCACGCTCGTCACCACGCTGACCAAGCGGATGGCCGAGGACCTGACCGAGTTCATGCACGAGGCGGGCTTGCGCGTGCGCTACATGCACTCCGACGTCGAGACGCTGGAGCGCATCGAACTGATCCGCGACCTCAGGCTCGGCGTGTATGACGTGTTGGTCGGGATCAACCTGCTGCGCGAAGGCCTCGATATCCCCGAGTGCGGCCTGGTCGCGATCCTCGACGCCGACAAGGAAGGGTTCCTGCGGAGCGAAACCTCGCTGATCCAGACCATCGGGCGCGCCGCGCGCAACGTCGACGGGCGGGTGATCCTCTACGCCGATCGGATGACCGGCAGCATGGAGCGCGCGATCGCCGAAACCGACCGCCGCCGCGAGAAGCAGCACGCCTACAACATCGAACACGGGATCACGCCCGAGAGCATCAAGCGCGGCATCGCCGACATCATCGCCGACACCGCCAGCCGCGACGGCGTGCTGGTCGACATCGATGCGGAAGGAGCGAACAACCTCGTCGGCCACAACTTGCGCGGCTACATCGAAGACCTCGAAAAAAAGATGCGCAACGCCGCCGCGGACCTGGAATTCGAAGAAGCCGGCCGCCTTCGCGACGAGATCCGCAAGCTGGAAGCGGACGAACTCGGCCTGCCGGATGGCGAGAAGCGCGCGCCGCTGGTCGGGCGCAGTAACGAAGGCAAGCCCGGGACGCGCAAGACGCGGTACGGAAAGTCGCAGCGGAAGTTCGGGCGGTAGCCGGCGAAGGCTGGCTCGAAACCCAGCGCATCAATGGCCTGCCGATTCCCGAGCCGCGATATGGCCCTGCGATCGACGCTGCCGCCTGACGCTTAAAGCTTCCCGAACTTCCCCTCGAACCCCGCGACGTCGCCGGCGCGGAGGAACATCGCCTGTTCGACCCAGCTGTCGCGGCGGACGCGGCCGGCGAATGCGCCGAGTTGCGCGTCGATCCGGTCGATGTCGGCGTCGGTCCAAGCCGCGATCTGCGAGAAGCGGGTGATCCCGAGCGACGCCAGCAGCGTGACGAGCTTCGGGCCGACACCCTTGATCTTGCGCAAATCGTCGGCCTCGCCCGCGACTGCGGCAATCGTTTCGCGCGGCAGTTCGGCGGCGATGGCGGCCTCGGTTTCGTCCGTTGCGGCGACGGCGATCACCTCGCCGATGCCGGCGAAGATGCCTGGGCCGGTGCCGGCGAAGGCAGCGACACCCAATGCCGCAGCTGAGGGCGCATCGATCAAGGCCTGGTTGCGCGCGGCGGGCGCGGCGCCTTCGTCGAGCGCGTCGGACGAGCGGTGGCGGTCGCGCGTGGTCGCCGAGCCGCGCGCGAAGATCCACCACGCGACCAGCAGCGCGATCACCAGGACGAGCGCGAACGCCAGCCAGTTCGCCTGGACCATCTGGACCATTTGCGTCATTTCCTAGCTCCCTCTTCCGAACAGCAAGCGGCCCAGCCCCAGCCCAGCCGCATAGACCGCGAGCAGCAGGGCGAGCATTGCGGGCAGACCCGGCGTGGGCTTGCCGGTCAGCATCGTCCCAAAGGCGATGACGGCCGTGGCGGCCGCTCCGGCGAGGATCAGGGGCAGGCGCGGGTTTGTCATTGAGGCGTGCGTAGCGGCCCGGCGGCCCCGCGCCAAGTACACTCGCGCGTGTGCCCCGCCCGGGCGTTATCGGCGGGGGCCGCTGGACATCTTTCCCACCCGCGACAAGATGCCGCGCAACAATCCAGAGTCGGCCACAAAACCCGGAGCGGGAGAGAAGATATGTCGTTTCGCGAGCGCTATGGCCCTTGGGCGTTGATCGCCGGGGCGTCCGAAGGCACCGGCGCCGCGTTCGCTCGCCAGCTCGCCGCCGAGGGCCTGAACTGCATCCTCGTCGCCCGCCGCGAAGGACCGCTGACCGCGCTCGCCGACGAACTTCGCGGCGAATTCGGCATCGACTGCGTGACCGCCAGCATCGACTTGTCCGCCCCCGACGCGGTAGACCGGCTGGCGAACGCCGCGGGCGACCGCGAGATCGGCCTGTTCATCTCCAACGCCGGGGCAGACACCAACGGCAGCCAGTTCCTCAACACCGCGATCGGCCACTGGGACACGCTGGTTATGCGCAACGTGGTGATGGTCATGCGGGCCTGCCACCGGTTCGCCGGACCAATGCGGGCGCGGGGACGCGGCGGGATCATTCTGGTCGGCTCCGGCGCGTGCTACGGCGGGTTGCCGGGCATCTCGGTCTATGGCGCAAGCAAGGCGTTCGACCTGGTCTTGGGCGAGGCGCTGTGGTCCGAGTTGCGCCCCCACGGCGTCGACGTGCTCAACCTGATCATGGGCAAGACCGACACCCCGGCCCACCGTGAGCTGATGGAGCGCCTGGGCGTGCCCTTTCCCGCCGATGCCGCCGACGCCGATGCGGTCGCGGCGCTCGGCCTCGCCCGCCTGCCCCATGGGCCGGTGCAGAACTGGGGCCAGGCCGACGACGAAGCCGGGATGGAAGACCGCTCGGCGGCGCAGCGACGCGAGCGGATCATCCGCATCGAAGACGTCGTGCGCCAGTACGCCAAGCACGACTGAGGATCAGCGTCATGACCGATCTTGAATCCGCGACCCTGCAGGCCGTCGCCGCCCGGCAGGCCATCACTGACCAGATCTACCGCTATTGCCGGGCGATGGACCGGATCGACCTCGCGCTCGGGTATTCGGTCTGGCACGAGGATGGCACCGCCGATTATGGCGATGTGTTCGTCGGCACCGGCCGCGAATTCGTCGATCACGTCGCGATCCAGCACGGCCAGTTACTCGTCCATTCGCACCAGGTGACCAACATCGTCATCGAACTCGATGGCGACACGGCAGCGAGCGAGGCTTATGTCACGGCCAGCCTGCGCATGGAGCGCGGCGGCAAGCTGCTGCAGATGGTCGTGCTCAGCCGCTACCTCGACCGCTGGTCGAAGCGCGCCGGGCCGAAGCCTCAACCCCGCCGCCGACCATGATGATGTCCTCGGGTTCCTGCACCGGCAGCGGCCGGGTAAACACCGGACGGCCGTCCATCTCGAACCGCTCGCCCTTCAGCGCGCGCAGGAT
>JBDSOM010000051.1:0-6893 GCA_039914785.1 Novosphingobium sp. | reverse complement strand
AGACGCTCGACGACCTCGCCGACCTGGCGACCGACGAGCTGATCGCCAAGAAGCGCATCGAGCAGCGCCGCCGCGACAACTCGCCGCCGCGCCGCGATGCGCGTCCCGAGGACAAGGGCGGCGTGCTGGGCGATTACGGCCTGAACGAAGAGCAGGGCAACGAGATCATCATGGCCGCGCGCGCGCACTGGTTCGAAGACGAACCGCAAACTGAGGAGGCCGCCGATGCGGATTCCTCACAATGAACGCCTAGGTTCCGACACTGTCGGGTCCCCTTCCGGCTTGCCGGAGGGGACAGAGGTGGGCCAGTCATTGGCACCGCCTTCGCCAGACCTGCCCCTTCCGAATTACGCGCTGGCTGCAAAACCCTCGCGGAAGCGGGAGGAGAGCGATGAGCCCGAGCGCAAATGCATTCTGTCGGGAGAGCATGGCGCCCGCACGGCTTTGATCCGGCTGGCGATTTCGCCCGCCAGATCTGATGGGACTTGCGATGTGCTGCCCGACGTCAATGCGCGTGCCCCCGGGCGCGGCGCGTGGATCGGCGTTTCGCGCGAGACCCTTGAAATCGCGCTCGCGAAGGGCAAGCTTAAAGGTGCGCTGGCGCGCGCTTTCAAGGGCGCTGCGCTGAACATTCCCGACGACTTGCCCCAGCGGATCGAAACGGCCTTGCTGCGGACCGCGACCGAGCGGCTGGGCCTCGAACTCAAGGCCGGCAAGCTGCTGATGGGCTCCGACCGGATCGCCGAAAATGCGCGGGCCGGCAAGGTCACGTGGTTGGCCCATGCGGCCGATGCGAGCGAGGATGGGTCGCGCAAGCTGGACCAGGCCTGGCGGGTTGGCCGCGAACAAGAAGGCTCCGGGCTTGCCGGAGTGCGCTTGCCGCTGGACCGGGCGGCACTGTCTGTGGCATTGGGCCGCGATAATGTCGTCCATCTGGCGCTGACCGATCAAGCAGCGGCCAAACGGGTCGCCGCTCCGTTGGAGCGCCTGCTGCACTTCCTGGCCCGGCCCACAGTGGATGACGCTGCGGCTGGACGAGATTCTGGTGAACGGGCGGCCGATGGTGCCGAGCCGTTCGCGACGACAAATTGATTTGAAGGACTGACTAGAGCGTATGAGCGAGACCGACAACAAACCGACCCTTGGCCGCAAGCCGCTTGGCATCAAGCGCTCGGTCGAAGCGGGCGAGGTCAAGCAGACCTTCAGCCACGGCCGCACCAACAAGGTGGTGGTCGAGGTCAAGCGGCGTAAGCTGATCGGCAAACCCGGTGAGACCCCGACGAGCGCGGGTGCCGCCCCGGCTCCCGAAGTCGTGGCTGCCGCACCGCCGCCGGTGTCCGTGGCGCCTGCGGCTCCCGTAGCGCCGCCCGTCGCGGCTCCGAAGCCCAGGGCCGCGCCGGTCTCCAACGAGTCTCGCCAGGAAATGCAGACCCGTCTGCTGCGCGAAGCGGAAGAGGCGCGCCTCAACATACTCGAGGGGCAGAACCGCCGCGAACAGGAAGACCGCGCTCGCGCTCTCGAGGAAGAGAAGCGCCGCGCCGAGGACAACCGCAAGGGTGCCAGTACTCCGGCCGCTGCTGCTCCCGCCGCCGCTGCCGCTCCGGTTGCTGCCGCCGAGCCCGAGGCCACCGTGGAAGCGCCGGCTGAGCCAGAGGCCGCCGAAACGCCCGCCAGCACCGACGAGGCCGAGGCCCCCAAGGCTGCAGCTGCCACGACGACGGCACCGCGCCGCTTCACCCCGGTGGTCGCCCCCAAGCGGCCTGAGCCGGCAGCAAAGAAGCCCGCCCATCCGCGCGACAAGACCCCCGCGGATCGCCGCCAGTCGGGCAAGCTGACCGTCACCCGCGCGCTCAACGAGGACGAGGGTGCTCGCGCCCGTTCGCTCGCCGCGCTCAAGCGGGCCCGCGAGAAGGAAAAGCGCGCCCACTTCGCCGGCAAATCGCAGCCGCGTGAGAAGATGGTCCGCGACGTCGTGGTGCCTGAATCGATCACCGTCCAGGAACTCGCCAACCGCATGGCCGAGAAGGGCAGCGACCTCGTGAAGGCGCTGTTCAAGATGGGTGTGCCCGTCACCATGAACCAGGTGATCGACCAGGATACCGCCGAGCTATTGGTGGAGGAATTCGGCCACAACATCACGCTCGTCTCCGAATTCGACGTCGATATCGACACCGCTTCGGACGTCGACGAGGAAACCACGCTGCAAACGCGTCCGCCGGTCGTGACCATCATGGGACACGTCGATCACGGCAAGACCTCGCTGCTCGACGCGCTGCGCGGCACCGATGTGGTGCGCGGCGAAGCCGGCGGCATCACGCAGCATATCGGCGCCTACCAGATCAAGACCAAGAACGGGGAGGTGATCACCTTCCTCGATACCCCGGGCCACGAAGCCTTCATCGAGATGCGGATGCGCGGCGCGAATGTCACCGACATCGTCATCCTGGTGGTTGCTGCCGACGACGGGCTGATGCCGCAGACGATCGAGGCGATCAATCACACCAAGGCCGCCGGCGTGCCGATGATCGTGGCGATCACCAAGAGCGACAAGCCCGAGGCGAACGCCCAGAAGATCCGCGAACGCCTGCTCGAGCACGAGATCATCGTCGAGCAGATGTCGGGTGATGTGCAGGACGTCGAAGTTTCCGCCAAGACCGGTGCGGGCCTCGACGAACTGATCGAGAAGATCATGCTCCAGGCCGAATTGCTGGAGCTCAAGGCCAACCCGGACCGCGACGCCGAAGCCACGGTGATCGAGGCCAAGCTCGACAAGGGCAAGGGTCCGCTCGCCACGGTGCTGATCAACCGCGGTACGCTCAAGGTCGGCGACATCTTCGTGGTCGGCACCCAGTCGGGCCGCGTCCGCGCGATGCACGACGACAAGGGACGCCAGATCAAGGTCGCACTGCCCTCGCTGCCGGTCGAAGTGCTCGGCCTCGGCGGCGTGCCGCTGGCCGGTGACACGCTGACGGTCGTCGACAGCGACGAGCGCGCCCGCGAGGTTGCCCTGTTCCGTCACGAGCAGGCGACCGCCAAGCGCACCACCACGCCGGTCGCCAGCCTCGAGAACATGTTCTCGGCGCTCAAGGACAAGCAGACCGTCCTGGAATACCCGGTGGTCATCAAGGCCGACGTGCAAGGTTCGGCCGAGGCGATCGTCAACGCGCTGAACAAGATCTCCAACGACGAGATCAAGGTGAAAGTGCTGAGCTCCGGCGTCGGCGCGATCACCGAAAGCGACGTGAACCTCGCGTTCTCGACCGGCGCGCCGGTGATCGGCTTCAACGTCCGTCCCAACGCCAAGGCGCGCGAGATGGTCGAGCGCCACAAGGTGCGGATGAAGTACTTCGACGTGATCTACCACCTGACCGAGGAAGTCGCCAAGGAGATGGCCGGCATCTGGGGTCCGGAGCGGATCGAAACCGTGGTCGGCCGCGCCGAGCTCAAGGAAGTCTTTCCGGCCGGCAAGCACGACAAGGCGGCGGGTCTGCTCGTCACCGACGGCTATATCCGCAAGGGAATCCACGCCCGCATCACCCGCGACGATGTCATCATCACCAAGACGACGGTGGCCTCGCTGCGACGCTTCAAGGACGACGTCGCCGAAGTGCGCGCCGGCCTCGAATGCGGCGTGGTCCTTCAGGACACCAACGACATCAAGCCGGGCGACGTGCTCGAAACCTTCGAAGTCGAGATGCGCGAACGGACGCTCTAATTGCCTGAAAGCAGGCGACGCAAACCCAAGCCTCCCACCAAGCTGGCATCCAAGCCGACTTGGTGGGATCGGAATTGGCGCTTTGTCGATGGTGGTGCACTGCAGGCTGCCTGCCAGTGTTGGTATTGGGCGTGATGCTTTCGTACATACTGGTTTAAAGTCATGCCCCGCTACGTCGCCCTGTTCGGATCTATCAACGTCGCGGGCAATCGGCTGAAGATGGCCGATTTGCGCGCCGCGTTCGAGGCCGAGGAGTTTGAGAACGTCGAGACGGTCGTTGCGAGTGACAATGTCCTGTTCGACCACCCGGAGCGTCCCGACGAGGGGCTTGAGGAAAAGCTCGGGCTGATGATGTTCGATCGGTTCGCGATGAAGAGCCCGGCGCTGGTGCGGTCGCGCCAGGCGCTGGCCGCGACGATTGCGGAAAACCCGTTCGCGGCGGATGGGGCGGACAACCAGGTCTTCACGCTGTTTCTCGACGGTCCGCTCGATCCCGACGGCTTCGATGCGCTGCTCGCGTGGCATGAAGGCCCGGAGCGCATCGCGATGGGGACCCGGGCGATGCATGTCGACTTCGCCGCTGGCGTGGCGGACAGCACGCTGGACTGGTCGTTCATCGAGCGCCGGATCGGGCGCATGGGGACGGCGCGAACCTTGCGCGCGATGACGCGGATTCTCGCGAAGATGGACGAAAGATAGAACGATGGCCCGCCCCGCTGCTACCCCAGATGCCCGTTCGGTTCGCCTGCTCAAGGTCGGCGAGCAAGTGCGGCATATCCTTTCCGAACTGCTGCTGCGGCAGGAAGTCCACGACGAAGTGCTGACCGCGCATTCGGTCAGCGTCACCGAAGTCCGGATGTCGTCCGACTTGCGGCTCGCCACGGCGTTTGTGAAGCCCTTGCTCGGTGCGAACGAGGAAGCGGTGCTGAAGGCGCTACGGACCAACACCGCGTTCTTCCAGAGCGAGGTCGCCGGTCGGCTCAAGCTGCGCAACGCGGCGAAAGTTCGCTTCCAGGCCGATGACAGTTTCGACGAAGCGCACCGGATCGAGCGGTTGCTGGCGGATCCACGGGTGAGCCGAGATCTGGGCGGGGACGACGCGGATCCAGGGGAACCAGCTTGAATCATCGGCCCAGCTTGAATCATGGGCACGCGAAGGTCATTTAGCGGCGCATGGACGGGACCCTTTATGAGGCAGCGGCACTTATCGTGCCGCTCATTTTCGCGATCGTGTTTCACGAAGTGGCACATGGCTGGGTCGCGCGACTGCTCGGCGATCCCACCGCGGCGCGAATGAAGCGCCTGACCCTCAATCCCATCCGCCACATCGACCCGATCGGCACGATCGTGGTTCCCGGCATCCTGGCACTGGTTAAACTCCCGGTCTTCGGCTGGGCCAAGCCGGTGCCGGTCAACAAGTGGATGCTGCGCAACCCGCGCTACGGGATGATGGCGGTCGCCGCGGCGGGACCGGCGAGTAACCTGATCCTGGCGGGGTTGGCGGCGCTGGTCCTCGGGCTGTTCGCAGGGCAGCTGTTCGGGGCGCCGACGCCCGGAAGCGCGTCGCATTTCATCGGTTTGAACCTCGTCAACTTCCTCACGATCAACATCTTCCTGGCCATGTTCAATCTTTTGCCGATCCCGCCGTTCGACGGGTCGCACATCGTCGAGGGGCTGCTGCCGAGGTCCTGGGTCCCAGCTTACGAGAAGCTCCGCCCGCTCGGTTTTCCATTGGTGCTGATCCTGATCGTCGTCCTGCCTCGCCTGATCCCCGGGTTCGACCCAGTCGGTAACCTGGTCTTGCCGCCGGTGCAGTGGCTGACCGACCACTACCTCGGCCTCGCCGACCGCGTCGCGGGCTGAGACCCGTGCTGAGCGGCTGGATAATCCTCGACAAGCCGCTCGGGCTCGGGTCGACGCAAGCCGTCAGCGCGGTGAAGCGCAACATGCGCGAGGCGGGCCATGGCAAGGTCAAGGTCGGCCACGGCGGGACGCTCGATCCGCTGGCGACGGGCGTGTTGCCGATCGCGCTGGGCGAGGCGACCAAGCTGTGCGGGCGGATGCTCGACGCGAGCAAGGAGTACGCGTTCACCGTCGGGTTCGGGCGCGAGACCGATACGCTGGACCTCGAGGGCAAAGTGATCGCCACGAGCGATGGGCGGCCTTCACCGGCTGAGATCGAAGCGGTCTTGCCCCGGTTCACCGGGCCGATCGAACAGATCCCGCCGATGTACTCCGCGCTGATGATCGACGGCCAGCGCGCCTATGACCGCGCGCGGGCCGGCGAGCAGGTGGAGATGAAGGCCAGGGCGGTGACGATACTCTCGCTATCGCTGGCAGCCGCCGACGAAACATCCGTCACCCTCGTCGCCCACGTGTCCAAGGGCACCTACATCCGCAGCCTCGCCCGTGACATCGCGCGGGCGCTCGGCACCGTGGGCCACGTGACCATGCTGCGCCGCTTGCGCGCGGGGCCGTTCGGCGAAAACCAGGCGATTTCTCTGGACAAGTTGAACGAACTGGGCAAGGGCGCGGCGCTTGAGAACGTACTCTTGCCGCTGGAGGCAGGGCTGGTCGACATCCCGGCTCTTGACCTCGGTCCGGAACAGGCAAGCATGGTCCGACAGGGCCGGGTTCTAACCGGACTGGCCTTTGACGACGGGCTTTACTGGGGACGACTGGGCACTGTGCCGGTCGCGCTGGTCGAGCTTTCAGGCGGTAGCCTGACCGTTTCCCGAGGCTTCAATTTTCCCGATGTCGCGGAGTAAGAATATGTCAGTTACCGCCGAAAAGAAGCAGGAAATCATTTCCGACAACGCCCGTGGCAAGGGTGACACCGGTTCGCCGGAAGTGCAGGTCGCGATCCTGACCAGCCGGATCCTCACGCTGACCGAGCACTTCAAGGCACACCACAAGGACAACCACTCGCGTCGCGGTCTGCTGACGATGGTCAACAAGCGCCGCACGCTGCTCGACTACCTGAAGAAAAAGGATGTCGATCGTTACAACGCATTGATCGCTAAGCTCGGTCTGCGGAAATAATCACCGGAAGCGGCCCCCCGATACCGGGATTGGGCCGCTTCTAGTATCTGGCCACCGCTCGCAATGAGGCGGCGGGGCCAGCGAAGGGGGGCGCAAGGCGCGCCTCGACCGGGCCGGACCGGCATTTCCGGCAACA
>JBDSOM010000050.1:0-4810 GCA_039914785.1 Novosphingobium sp. | reverse complement strand
ACTTTCCGGTCGTCGACGGGGTCAGTATGCGCCGGGCCCGGCGGATCGACGTCTGGCGCGATGCGGAAACCGGGGTGATCCGCATCGATTCGGCGTTCCAGGACAGCGCGCCGCGTCCCGCAGGTGGCCGCGCCGCGCTGCACGAGTACCGCCTCAGCGCCACTGCCGACCCCGCGACGATGGAACTGCTGACGCTGGAGCCCGAAGCCCGCGTCCTGCCGTTCGTCGAGTGCCCGGGCGCGATCGGCAACGCCCGCGCGCTGATCGGCAGTTCGCTTCCCGCGATCCGAGAATCGGTGCTGAGCGACTTGCGCGGCCCGCGCGGCTGCACCCACCTCAACGACGCCTTGCGCGCGCTGGCGGACGTGCCCAAGCTGCTCGCGTCGGTGGATTTAATGGCTCAGTAAGCCGCCGTCGGCACGGCGAACCGCTCGCTGTAGAAGCGAAACCGCTTGCGCAATTGCGCTGGATCTAGCCCGAAGTCGGCGGCATCGTAGCTGTGCCCGCCGTGTTTTTCTCGCGGGGTATCGCGGCGCCAGGCCTCCATCCCAGCCCGCGCCTCTGCCGTGAATGCCTCGCCGAGGAAGGCGTACAGATCCTCCAGTACCGGGAACGGGTCCCGTTGGAACGGCGCGAAGTAGATATCGAAGAAGCGCTGCTCGTTGCCGCTTTCGCGAAAGGCGATCATCCGGCGCATTCCCAGTTCGGTCCACTCCACGTTGAGCTTGCCCAGATAGTGCCGATCCGGCGCGTCGGCCGCGGCCTTGTTCATCTCGTAGTAGAGGTCCGAAACCGAGGGAATCACCGCCGCGACATCGCGGTGGGTCATGCAGTACCGCGCGTCCGGGAAGACCCGGTCGAGTGCGTCGATGAACAGCGAATACGTGGGGCTTTTGAGCCGCCAGCGGGTCGGCGGGCAGCGCCACTGCAGCAGCTTGAGCACGCGCTTCACGTACTCGAACGTCGGGACCAGGTCCGCCTGGTGATTGAGCCATTCGACGTAGCTAGGGATATGATACGACGCCTGGAATATCTGGGTCTTGAAATCGTAGCCCATGAGCAGCTGGTCTTCGACCGGCGAGATTGCGGTCGAAGGCAGCATTTGCTTCATCCGCGGGGTCACCCGGTCACGCCGGTCCATATGCTCCTGCATCACCGCGATGCGCGGGTCGGTCTCGTACGTCGCGCGCTCGGGCGGCGGGGTCGGATTCATCCCCTCCCAGTTGCGAATCACCCGCGCGGCGGGATCCGCGCCGAGCAGGCAGTGCAGCGCAGTCGATCCGGTCCGCGGGAGGCCAAGGATCATCAGGGGGGCGACGATCTGCTGGTCGTCGATCTCGGGATGGCGGGCATACCAGTCCTCGATCTCCAGCCGCTTCATCAGCAGCATGACGATCATGCCCTCGAGCTGGGCGACGCCCGCCTGGTTGAGGTCGGCCTCGGCGTGCGCGGAGGCGATCAGCCGCTCGAGCCCCTCCCGCCAGGTCTCATCGCCCAGCGCGCCAAGCCCGGTCGCCTGCTGCGCGCGCGCGATATAAGCGTCCGCCTGCTGCATGATGCCTCTCCAGTGGCGTTATCGTTGGCCATCCCGATGCCTGCCCAGCCGCTGCTTGACCAGCGCGAGCCGCATCACCCCGCCGATATCTGGGCCGATATCTGGGCCGACATTTGCGTTGCCGCCCGCGCGCGCGCTGCTAGATCGCAATCATGAACAGTCAGCCCTGGGACGACGACAGCGAGGCGCTGTTCGCCTGCGCGCACAGCGGCGGAGCGCTGTGCACGGTAACCGCGATCGATGGCAGCTGGTCGCGCCGGCGCGGAGCGCAGCTCGCGGTGTTGCCGGACGGTTCCACGCGCGGTTCGCTGGCCGACGGATGCCTGGAAAAAGCGCTCGCCACTGAGGCGCTGGCGGCCAAATCCCTTGGGAGCCCGGCGCGGGTGCTGCGCTATGGCGAGGGCTCGCCGTTCTTCGACATCCGCCTGCCCTGTGGCAGCGGCATCGAAGTGCTGGTCGATCCGGCGCCGAATGCCGGGGCGCTGGCCGCCGCTTGCGCCGCGCTCACCGCGCGCGAGCCGGCCGAGCTGGCCATCGGACCCACCGCGCAAGGGCCGTTCGTGCGGCGCTTTCTGCCCAAGCTGCGGTTGGTCGTGCTCGGCAGCGGGCCGGAAGTCACCGCGCTGGTTCGGCTGGCCGGTGCGCAAGGCATCGCGTGCGTCGTCGCGGGCCTCGCCGGGGAGCCTGGGACCGACAGCGCGATCGCGCTCGGCCGGGCACCGCAGGTCCCGGTCGACCGGTGGACCGCGATTGCAGTGCTGTTCCACGATCACGAATGGGAACGCAGCATCGTGCCTTGGGCGCTGGGCACCGACGCCTTCTATGTCGGGGCCCAAGGCGGCCGCGGAGCTCGCGAGACCCGCGAAGAGATGCTGGCCGAACTGGGCTGGAGCGCGGCGGATTCGCGGCTGCGCAGCCCGATCGGCGTTTTCGCCCATGCCCGGACCCCGTCCGTCCTGGCGCTGTCGATTCTCGCCGAAATCGTCGCCGAGCACGAGAAACTGCTCGGCTAGCGTTCGAGCACTGGCGTGGAGGCGCTCCCTTGAATCAGCGGCCAGCGCCCGTCCCACTGCGGCACATGCTCGCCGAAGTGCTTGACCGTCCGATTAAACGCGCGCTTTCCAACGCCTTAACGAAGGTGCGCGTTCAATGTCATTCAGGATCGTCTCCGCCGCCCTGCTGATCGCGCTGGGCGGCGCTACCCCCGCGCTCGCGAATAGCGTTGCGGTGCCCGAGCCGACGACGCTGGCGCTGTTCGGCCTTGGCGTCGCCGGGGTGATCATCGGCCGGCGCGGCGGACGCTCGCGGCGCGACTGAGGCCAAATCCCGTCATGCCACCGATCCCGGGGCTCGACCCCGGGCTTGACCCCGGCGACGCGCCGAACCATTCCCGTTCCATGACCGACACCCTCATCCGCCTGGAAACGACGATCGCCGCGCGCCGCGCCGCCGATCCCGCGAGCAGCTACGTCGCCAAGCTCAACGCCAAGGGCCTGGGAAAGATCGCGCAGAAGCTGGGCGAGGAGGCGACCGAGACGGTTATCGCCGCGCTCTCGGGCGACCGGCAGGAACTGGTTGGCGAAGCGGCGGACCTGCTGTTCCACCTGATCGTCCTGTTGAACGCGAAGGACGTGCCGCTGGCCGAAGTCCTGGCCGAGCTCGACCGCCGCGAGGGCACGTCGGGGATTGCCGAAAAAGCTTCGCGGGGAGCCTGACCATGCCGATCGATCCACGCGCGCCGTATGACGAGCAGAACATTTTCGCCAAGATCCTCCGGGGCGAGCTGCCCTGCGGCAAAGTCTACGAAGACGAGTGGGCGCTGGCCTTCAACGACATTCGCCCACAGGCCCCAGTCCACGTGCTGGTGATCCCGAAAGGCGCGTACGTCAGCTGGGACGATTTCACCGCGAGCGCGCCCGCCGAGGAAATCGCCGGCTTCATGCGCTCGATCGGCGAAGTGACGCGCCAGCTCGGGCTCGACCAGCCGGGCTATCGCTTGATGGTCAACATGGGCCACCACGGCCACCAGGAAGTGCCGCACCTTCATGTCCATATCTTCGGCGGGCGCCAGTTCTTCCACATGATCTGCGACTGATCGCCAAGTCCCTCAGACGAGCCTTCGGCCGGACGAACTGAGCCCGCGACACGGTAATCGACCTGCGGCGGGTTGCCCTGCGAGTCGCGGATTGGCTACAAGCCGGCGAGCATGACGTCATCCTCTCCCTCGCTTTGGCCCGAACCTTCGGGTGGCTGCTTCGACGGCCCGGTGCACCTATTCGGGGTCCGGGCCTATTTCGAGGACACCGATTTGTCAGGCGTCGTCTACCACGCGAACTACTTGCGGTGGTTCGAACGCGCCCGATCCGACATGTTACGCCTGCTTGGCGTCAACCAGCGAGCCGCCTTCGAGGCGGGTGAGGGGGCCTATGCGGTGTCAGAGCTCACCATCCGCTACCTCGCGCCCGCCAAGCTCGACGACGTCGTGACGATCGAAAGCGAGACCGAGGAGGTGCGCGCCGCGAGCTGCCGGATCCGCCAGCGCGCCTGGCGCGGCGGCAGCTTGCTCACCGAAGCGCGGCTGCGGGTCGGCTTCGTCGGCCCCGACGGACGCCCCCGCCGCCAGCCCGCGCCGTGGCGCGCGGCCTTTGCCACAATTACCCCGCCCAAAGGATCCGGATGACCCTGCTTCATACCCTCGCCGCCGCCGCCGCGGTCGCCGGCCCGCCCACCCGGCTCGATCCGGTGAAGCTGTTCCTCGACGCCGACATCGTCGTCCAGGTCGTCATGGCCGGACTGATGCTCGCGAGCATCTGGGTCTGGGCGATCATCGTGTCGTTCTGGCTGCGGATGGCCTCGGTCAACCGCCGCTCCGACGCCTACGAACGCGAGTTCTGGGAGGCCGCCGCGCTCGACGGCGTGAAGACCACGGGGGACCTGCCCCCCGCCCGCGTCGCCGCCGCCGGGGTGGACGAGTGGAAGCGCTCGGTCGCGGCCAAGGTCAAGGACCGCGACGGCCTGCGCCAGCGCCTGGCCGGCGCGATGGACGGCGCGGTCGCGGGTGAGGCCGATCGCCTGTCCAACCGGCTGAACTTCCTGGCGACAGTCGGCTCGGTCGCGCCGTTCGTCGGGCTGTTCGGCACCGTCTGGGGAATCATGAACAGCTTCTTCCAGATCGGCCAACAGCAGAACTCGTCACTGTCCGTCGTCGCTCCCGGCATTTCCGAAGCCCTGTTCGCCACCGCGATCGGGCTGTTT
>JBDSOM010000167.1:0-10308 GCA_039914785.1 Novosphingobium sp. | reverse complement strand
GGCGCGAGCGGCGACCGCAGATTCTGACCATGTTCGAGACGCTCGAGTACGGCCGCGCGCCCGGACGCCCGCGCGAGCAGCGCTTCGAAGTGTTCGAGCGCGGGACGCACGCCCTGGCCGGCAAGGCCTTGCGCCGCCAAGTGCTGATCCATGTCGCGAGCGACCCCGCCGCGCCGAAGATCCAGTTGGTCGAATATCTCCCCGCCGGCGCGCGCGGGCCGGTGCCGATGGTCCTGATGATCGGCTTCAGCGCCCCTTCGGCGATGATCGACGATCCGGGCATTCGCCCATCGCTGGTGTGGGACGCCGCGACGAAGCAGAAAGTCGCAGCGACGCCGTCGCCGATGGGCAAGTTCGACCCGCGGCCGTTTCTCGAAGCCGGATTCGGCGTGACGACGTTCTACTACGGCGACCTCGATCCCGACTTCATCGGCGGCTATCCGCTGAGCATCCGCGGCTATCTCGCCAAGGGGCAGCCGCAGGCGGGCGATGCCTGGGGCTCGATCGCGGCGTGGGCCTGGTCGCTGAGCCGGGTGCAGGACTACCTCGAGACCGATCGCGCGGTCGATTCCAAGCGCGTCGCGCTGATCGGCGTCTCGCGTCTGGGCAAGACCGTGCTGTGGGCGGCGGCGCGCGACCAGCGCTTCGCTGCGGTGATCTCATGCTGCTCGGGCCAGATCGGCGCCGGCCTGATGCGCCGCAATTACGGCTCGACGATCGGCGGATCGGGCCAGACCAACTACTGGCTGGCCGACGACTTCCGCCGCTTCCACGGCCGGCCGGACGACTTGCCGATGGATTCGCACATGCTGCTCGGGCTGATCGCGCCCCGCCCGGTGCTGCTCCAGACCGGCAAGTACGACCATGCCGCCGATCCCAAGGGCGAGTTCCTGGCCGGAGTCGCGGCGACCCCGATCTACCGGCTGCTCGGCAAGCAGGGGCTCGACGCCACCACTTGGCCGCCGCCGGGCCCGATTCTGAGCGACATCGGCTACACCATGAATTCGGGCGGGCACGGGATGCAGCCGGGCGACTGGGGCATATACCTGCAATTCCTGCAGAAGCACCTGCAGTAAGGCACCGCCTCAGCCCTCGCGCGGGGGGATCGCGCCGGGCCGCATGATCGTCCAGCCGGCGAGTTCGTGGCCCGCGGCGGCGGCCTTAGCGGGCGCGATGCCGCGCAGCCGGGCGTCGAGATAGCCCGCGTTGAACGCATCGCCGGCGCCGCTAGTGTCTACCGGCACTAGCGTTTGCAGCGGCGCGACGACCGCGCCGCCCGGCAGGCGGCAGCCGTCCGCGCCGAGCTTCACTACCGTCTCGGCACAGCCCAGGCTCTCCCAATGGGCGGCAACCGCCTCGGCGTCGCATTCGCCGGCCAAGGCGCATTCGTCGTCGAGCGTCGGCAGGCCGATGTCAGCCCCCCTGATCGCAGCGTCGTGCATCGCTACGGCGGTCGCAGTGCTGTCCCACAGCCGGGGGCGGTAGTTGCCGTCGAACGCGACCCGGCCGCCCGCCTCGCGCACCATGTTGGCGAGCATGACCAGACCGATCTGGCCGTTGCGGGGCAGGACTGCGGCGCTGATCAACGAGTAGTAAAACAAGTCGCAGCCGGCAATCGCGCGCTGGCGCAAGCCGTTGTCGGCCAAGTCGAACAGTTCGCGCGCGGCGCTCGTCTCGCGCCAATACGTGAAGCTGCGCTCGCCCGCGTCGTCGGTGGTGATCGCGTAAAGCCCGACATTGCGCGACGGGTGGGTCTGGATCAGCGAGGTGTCGAGCCCCTCGTCGCCCGCCCAGCGCTTGCGCAAGTCCGCGCTGAACGGATCCTCGCCCAGCGCGGTCAGGTAGGCGACGTCGTGCCCCAGCCGCGCCAGGTGGATCGCGGTGTTCAGCGTGTCGCCGCCGTAGCCGAGCTTCCACTCACCTTCATGGGACAGCTCGAGCATCCCCTCGCCGCAGCAGACAATCCGGGCCATCGGTTAGCGTTCCGTCAGCGGCAGGCGCGGTTGGCGGCGCCAGGGACCGCGACGAACACGATCGACTGGCCGGGCACTGCAACCGCGCCGCCGACCGGCCGGCCGGTCAATCCGGCCAAGCTCCCATTCGGCCGCAGGCGGGGCGCTTGGCCGTTGACGGTCACGTTGCGCGTATCGAGCGGCCGGCCGGCCATGGTCCAGCTAAGCGCCCTGCCGCCCACGACCAACGTCTGCTGCTGGGTGCCCAAATTGATCACGGCGAGCCCAACGCCACCTTTTGCGCCCGTCAGGCAGTGAGCGTAGATCCGCACATCGGACGACGGGAAGCGTGGCGCCGCGAGCACGGTCGTGCCCATCGTGCGCTTCCACAGCACCGCTGCCCAGTAGTTCGGACGTGGAGCAAAGCTGTGGTCGTCGAGCATCGCATAGTCCGAGGCCGCCAGCGTATTGTGCATAAACACCTTCACGCCCTGGCGCGCCGAGCGGCCGAGCGTGTCGATGAAGCGGAAGCTGTCGGCGAAGCCGCTGGCCCACGGGTTGCCGCCGCACGAGGTTTCGCCGGTTTCCGTGTTCCACAAGGGTACCGACGGCGCCACCCGGTCGCGCGCCTTGGCCATCGCGGCGATCGCGCCGTCGATCGAATCGAGCCACGCGGGTGTCAGGGCCTTGTCAATCGTATGGCCGAGCATGGCCCCGCCGCAACGCTGCGAACCGCTGCCGTAGAAATGGAACGAGAACACGTCGGGCCGCGGCGAATCGGTCTTCAGCAGTTCCTCGACCTCGAATATCTCCATGCTCTTGTTGCGGCGGCTCAGGCTGCGCGTCGGCTCGCCGAGTTCGGCGAAGCCCGGCGCCAGCAGCAGCGTTTCCGGAGATGCCCGGCGCAGCCAGGTCGCAAACCGGGCGTAGTCGCGGCGATAATCGGCCGAAGTATAGCCCTTGGGCGGCTTGGTCAGCGAGATGAAGTTCGGTTCGTTGGCGAATTCGGTCGCCGCGATCGTTCCGCCGATCTGGCGCGTATAGGCCAGCCAGCGCACCGCCATGTCGGTCTGCCAGACGCCTGCCGCGTCGCGTGTGCCGGGGCTCGTTGCGAAGGAGGTGACGATTTCGCTGCGGGTTGCCCTGGCGAAATCGACCGCCCCGCGCCACTGCTTGCGCGTGAGCACGGTATCGAATCCTTCGGGGGCTTTTGCCGGCACGGTCTCGCTGTCGGCAAACCAGGTCGCGTTGGCCCACGTGCCACTATAGCGGACGTACGCGGGGGCGAGCGCGGTGGCGAGCTGGCGCAGCTTGCGGTCGCCCAGATCGAGCGGCGGGCGGTATTCGTAGCGATCGGTGCCCGGGCTGCCATAAGGGCGCCAGAACCGGCCGCCCGTCAGTTCGACCATCTCGATGTTGTAGGACAGGAAACGAGGATCGACTTCCGCCACCTTCGGTAGTCGCGACAGTTCCGGAGCCGCCGGCCGCGGAGCGCCGGCGGTTGCGCCGCTGGTCAGGGGCAACGTCATGGCCAGCAACGCGATTGCGATCGTCCGGTTCATGCGCGAGTTTCCTTTCCAGATGTCCCTTCGGGTAACATCTTCACCAGTTCCACATCGTGCCGTCCTCGAGCCGGGCGACCGGCAGGAAGGCGCGGCTATAGGGGTACTTGGCGGCCAGTTTCTCGTCGATATCAACCCCGTGACCGGGGGTTTCGCCGCAGATCAGGTGCCCGGCCGCGAAGCGGTAGTCGTGCGGAAAGACTGCGTCGGTTTCGGGAGTGTGCCGCATGTATTCCTGGATGCCGAAATTGGGGACCCAGGTATCGAAGTGCAGCGCGGTGCCCATCGTCACCGGCGACAAGTCGGTCGCCCCGTGGCACCCGGTGCGGACCTGGTAGAGCGCGGCAAGATCGGCGATCCGCCGCAGATGGGTGACCCCGCCCGCGCCGACGATCGTGGCGCGGATGTAGTCGATCAGCTGGTTCTGGATCAGGTCCTTGGCGTCCCAGATCGTGTTGAAAATCTCGCCCACCGCCAGCGGCGTCGTGGTGTGCTGGCGGACCAGCTTGAACGCCTCCTGGTTTTCCGCCGGGGTGCAGTCTTCCAGCCAGAACAACGAATACGGCTCCAGCGCCTTGCCCAGCTTGGCGGCTTCCATCGGGGTATAGCGATGGTGCCCGTCGTGGAGCAGGTGCGGCCCGAAACCGTAGGTCTCGCGCAGCTTTTCGAACAGCTTGGGTACATAGTGCAGGGACTTGTGCGTGTCCCACCCGGTAACGCTGGGCAGCGCGGCGTCGGCGGGTTCGTAGTACAGTTTGCCGCGCCCGACCCCGTAGGCGTCCTTGATCCCGGGCACGCCGGTCTGCGCGCGGATCGCCTTGTAGCCCAAATCGATATACTGGCCGACCGCGTCGACCGTCTCGGCGATGTCGGCGCCGTTGGCGTGGCCATAGACCATCACCGCATCGCGGCTGCGACCGCCGAGCAAATCGTACAACGGCATCCCGGCCATCTTGGCCTTGATATCCCAGAGCGCGACGTCGACGGCGGCGATCGCCCGCATCGTCACCGGCCCGCGCCGCCAGTACGCACCCCGATAGAGGAACTGCCAGATGTCCTCGATCCGGCGCGGGTCCATGCTCACGATCGCCGGGAGCACATGCTCTTCGAGATAGGCGACCACGGACAGTTCGCGGCCGTTGAGAGTGGCGTCGCCGATGCCATAGACGCCCTGATCCGTTTCGATCTTCAGGGTCACGAAATTGCGTCCGGGGCAGGTGACGATCACCCTGGCAGCGGAGATTTTCATGGAGCGAGGCTTTCACATTGCAGCGGGCAGGCGTAGCACTTGACTTGGCTGCACCACTCTGGCCTGTCAAGAATAAGTGAATTGGTAAGGCCGAATGATGGTCGCTTACAGAGGCATGCGGGATGATCATACACGACCGACTATATCAGGATGTCGCCCGCAAGCTGATCACTGAACTGGTGGCGGATTGCTACCCGCTGGGCAGCCGATTGCCTGCCGAGCGCGAGCTGGCTCTGCAATACGGCGTCAGCCGGCCCACTGTGCGCGAGGCCATCATCGCCCTGGAAGTCCAAGGCCTGGTGGAGGTGCGGATCGGCTCCGGCGCTTACGTAATGCGCCTTCCTGGACAGGGGGATGTTCCCGGTTTCGGTATTTCGGCATTCGAGCTAACCGAAGCACGACTGTTGTTTGAATCCGAAGCAGCGGCGCTGGCCGCTACCGAAGCCTCGGACGATGAAATCGCCGAGATCGCTCGCCTAGTCGAGGATATCGCGCGCGAGAACCAGGATCCTAAGGGCACCGACAAGGCCGACCGGGCGTTTCACCTGGCCATCGCCCGCGCGACGCGCAACACGGCGGTGTTCAATGTGATCAGCCAGCTATGGGACCTCCGCTACAACTCGCCGGAGGCCGCCCTGTTGCACGCCAAGGCCCGCACCGCCCATGTGATGCCCGTCGTCGAGGAGCACAGCGCGGTCCTCGATGCGCTGCGCCGCCGCGATCCGGCAGCCGCGCGCGCGGCGATGCGGACGCACCTTTCGGCGGTTCTCGACAGCCTGCTCTTCGCTACCGAGGAACAAGCTGTCGCGGAAGCCCGCCGCTCGGTCGAAGCCAAGCGCCAGCGTTACAAAGTTGTGAGCTGAGCTGACCATGTCGCGTCGATTACAGCTCCACCCCGACCGGCTCCTGCCAGCCGAACCGCAAGCGCGCGCCATCGCGCGCCAGCTCTATTCGTCCGTCGCCAAGCTACCGATCGTAAGCCCCCACGGCCATACCGATCCATCCTGGTTCGCGCTCAACGAGAACTTCGCCAATGCTACCGAGCTGCTGCTGCTGCCCGACCATTACGTGTTCCGCATGCTGTATTCGCAAGGCGTTCCGCTGGAGGCGCTGGGGATCGGCGGCTCGGGGGCGGATCCGCGCGCGGCCTGGCGGCTGCTCGCCGAACGCTATCACTTGTTCCGGGGAACGCCGACGCGCGTCTGGCTCGACTGGGTATTCGCCGAGGCGTTCGGCATCGAGGTGCGGCTCAATGCCGAGACGTCCGATATCTACTACGACACGATCACCGCCGCGCTGGCCACCGACGCGTTTAAGCCGCGTGCGCTGTTCGAGCGCAACGGCATTGAGGTGATCGCGACCACTGAAAGTCCGCTGGATACGCTGCGGCACCATCGCGCAATCCGGGAGAGTGGTTGGAGCGGACGGGTCATCACTGCCTATCGCCCCGATCCAGTGATCGACCCTGAGTTCGGAGATTTCGCAGCCAATCTCGACCGGTTTTCCGAAGCAACGGGCGAGGACTGCCGCACCTGGCGCGGCTACCTCGCGGCGCACCGCCAGCGAAGGGCATTTTTCGCAGAGATGGGCGCGACATCAACCGACCACGGCCACCCGACGGCACGCACCGCCGACCTGCCCCGGGCCGAAGTCGAGGCGCTGTTCGCCAAAGTAATTTTCGGCAGCTTCACTGCTGCCGAAGCCGAGCTGTTCCGGGCCCAGATGCTAACCGAAATGGCGGCGATGTCGTGCGACGACGGCTTGGTCATGCAAATCCACCCTGGCAGCTTCCGCAACCACAACGCCCAGGTTTTCGCCAAGTTCGACCGCGACAAGGGCGCCGACATCCCGATGCGGACCGAGTACGTCCACGCACTCAAGCCGCTGCTCGACCGCTTCGGCAACGATCACCGGCTCTCCCTGATCGTATTCACCCTCGACGAGAGCGTCTACTCGCGAGAACTCGCCCCGCTTGCGGGACACTATCCCTGCCTCAAGCTGGGCCCGGCCTGGTGGTTCCACGACAGTCCCGAGGGAATGCGCCGCTTCCGCCGGGCGACGACCGAGACCGCCGGCTTCTACAACACTGTCGGGTTCAACGACGACACCCGGGCGTTCCTGTCGATCCCGGCGCGGCATGACCTGGCGCGGCGGATCGACTGCGGTTTCCTGGCCGAGCTGGTGGTCGAACACCGCCTGGAGGATTGGGAAGCGGCTGAACTGGCGCGCGGCCTCGCATACGACTTCGCAAAGGAGGCCTACAAATTGTGAGGCTCTCAGGGGAAACGCTCAGTTACCTGCCGGACGCGGTCGAGCGCTACGGCTACGTCCGCGCCGCGCAAGCAGTGGGCATCGTCCATTTTGGCATCGGCGCGTTCCACCGCGCGCACCAGGCTTGGTACACCGACCGGGCGATGGACAGCGGCGACCGCGACTGGGCGATCGCTGGTGTCTCGCTACGCTCAGCCAATGTCGCCGAGCAGTTGATTCCGCAGGACGGGCTCTACACCGTGATCGAGCGCTCGGCCGCAGGCGACCGGGCACGACTTGTCGGCGCGGTCCGAGAGGTCATCGTCGCGCCGCGTGATCCGGCCGCTCTAGCCGTGAGGCTGGGCGCTGCTACGACGCACATTGTCAGCTTGACGATCACCGAAAAGGGCTACTGCCGCGCACAGGACGGTTCATTAGGTCACGACCAGGCCCGCGAAGGCAGCGTTTATTGGCATCTGGCCGATGCGATGCGACAGCGTCGCGCCGCCGGCATCGCTGGTTTCACCTTGCTCTCGTGCGACAACCTCTCCGCCAACGGCGAGCAGCTGCAGCGGCTGATGAGCGAGTACCTCGATCGGCACCATCCCGACCTCCTGTCTTGGTTCCATAGCGAGTGCACCTGTCCGTCAACGATGGTCGATCGCATCGTCCCCGCCACCACCGTCGATGACCTCGCGGTGCTTCAGGACCGGCTGGGGCTGCGCGACGAGGCCGCGGTGATGACCGAGCCGTTCAGCCAATGGGTAGTCGAGGATAAGTTCGCGGGGCGACGCCCGCGCTGGGACGCGGTTGGAGCGCAGGTCGTCACCGACGTCGTTCCGTACGAGACTGCCAAGCTACGGATGCTCAACGGCGCTCACTCGGCCCTAGCCTATCTCGGACTCGAGCGTGGCTACACTTTCGTCCACCAAGCGGTTGCCGATCCCGCGCTGCGCCAGCTGATCGAGCAGTTGATGCGCTGCGAAGCGGCAACGAGCTTTGCGCCCGCCGCCGGGCAGGACCTCGATGCATATTCGGACGCCTTGCTTGCTCGGTTCGCCAACCCAGCGTTAAACCACCAGCTCGCTCAAATCGCGGTGGACGGTAGCCAAAAGATCCCACAGCGCTGGCTTGCGACACTAGAGGCCCAGCGCGGGATGGGGCGACGCTGTCCAGCGATACTGACGGCACTAGCTGCTTGGCTGCGCTACATTCGCGGTGATCGATTCGTGGTCGACGATCCACTGGCTGAAAAGCTCAAGCTCGCATGGCACGGAGCAGACCTCGCGGCAGTAGCCCATCGCCTGCTCGACCCGGGCGGCGTCCTAGGTGATAGCTGGTATCCTAACGCAAATGATATTGCAGAGCTGACCGCACTTTCGGTTTGAAAAGCCCCGTCAGTCCAACTGCACCGCTCGCTAGCGGAGCAACCCAAGCGGAATTCTCAGGTTAACTTTTCGGATGGGAAATGGCCTCGATTCCGCGATTTCTGGCGGTGGCGACGCACGCAGAATTCCACTCCGCCATGGCGGGCAGCGAGGCTCAGTATGCCTGACGCCATCAACGCCCGGCGGGTGATAGCCAAATCCGAGGTCATATCAGTTCTCGCAAGTTGAGGCGGAAGGAGGGATGCGGCGGGGATTGCGTACGGACGGCAAGAGTGGGTGAACTATGATGGGACGCGACTAAAATCGCTTCAGTTCGTCGTTCGCCGTAAAAGCCTGACCTTCACGAGCCTCAAGGCGTCTTGAGGAAACATCGAGTGCCGCTCGTCGCCGTTGAGCGTCCGGCCGGGCACCCACTGTCCTCTCTCGAGCGTGCCCTCTTGCGCCCAATCCACTTCCACCTGACTGTCGGCGCTGCTGAACTGGAGTGACGCTCCTCGCGCTATCACAAGGAACTCATCCTCGCCCGTTTGTATGATCAAGCCGTAGCCCTCCAGGTTTTCCGCGGCAGCTGAGCCCGTCCCCGCTCCGGCAAATCCCTCGCTGGAGCGGGGACCCATAACCATGATTTCGTAACGGCCCAACGTCAGCTTTTCCATTCGACCGGTAGCGGTCTTGAATCCGCGGATGCGGTCTTCCTGCTGCGCTCGAACAATCGAGGGCAGCATGGTGTTAAGCGCGCGGTAGGCTTTGAACAGATCGTGGTTGTCAGGGACATCTTCGATGCCGAACGGCGAAAATCCGATCGCCTTGTGTCGCCCTAGCGCAACGAAAAGGTTGCCGGTCACCGGCCGTGCTTCGGGTACGAAAATCGGATTGTCAGCCCGATGGAAGTCGGCCAGCGCGCCCTCGAAGTCGTCGATGTAGACGTCGGGCGACAGGAACGCCAGCGTTGGCGCTGCCGCCTTCCACACGTCCATCATACGCGCCACAGGCCCGCCGCTTGGGTAGTCGCCTGGTTCTGGCGACTTCGGTTGGGGGCCCAGCCAGGCATTGGCGTACATTGGCAAGCGATATTGCTCAGCGCCGGACCGCGCCACTCTCTCCACGTACCGGCCGAACCCCCACGCCATAAAGACTTCATCGGCCGCCTTGTCGGTCCCAAAGACTTGCGCCCAAGTGCCCGAGGTAAGGTATCCATTCCGTCCCCAAGTGTCCCTCAGTTGCGGGCGGAGCTTGGCGCGGTTCTGCTGGAGGTAGCGAATCAGATCGGTTGGCACCGGCTGCGACCACGCACGGTTTGCCAGCGAAGAGCGATCGCGGCTGTCTCCGATCAGACCAACCTCATTTTCGACTTGGACCATGATAACCGTTTGATCCTTATCAGCCTCACGGACATGGCGCATCAGCGCCGCAAAGGCGCGCGCATCAGCATCAACCAGACGGTCATTGAACACGCTCAGCGCAACGCCGTTGCGCAAAAAACTAGCGATACCCTGCAGCTTCGCGCCAGGATCGCGCCTCGCGCGGGGGAAACGCTCCTCGTCTCGACGGACCCAACTCGGGGCGTAGGTCGATTCAGCATTCTTAAACGCGCCAAACCAGATCAAAATCAACCGGATGCCTCGGGCCCGCGCCTGGCGGATCTGTTCGTCGACTGCGCTGAAATCGAAGCGGCCAGGATCAGGTTCGATGAGCTCCCAGCTTGCCGCCCCGATCACGGTCCTAACGTTGTTGCGCGCAAGTTTGTCCCAGATCGGTCCCATGTAAGGTGGGCTGGAGGGGCTCGAATTGTGCAGTTCTCCGCCCAATATCAGATAGGGCGCGCCGTCGACGATCAGTTGGGCGACCGCACCGTTTTGCTCGACCCGTGGCAGATCTTTTGCTGCCGCGTTCGTGCCTATCAAGGC
>JBDSOM010000213.1:0-9012 GCA_039914785.1 Novosphingobium sp. | reverse complement strand
CGGCGGCGCGGATCTCGCCCGCGACTTTGTCGGCATTCTCCCGAATGATGTCGGCGATGGCCACCGACGCGCCTTGCCGGGCGAGCTCCTTGGCGAGGCCCATGCCGATCCCACTGCCGCCACCGGTGACGACCGCGGCGCGGCCGGTGATCTCGGTCACAACGCTGGCTCCACCGCCTTGGCCTTGAGCCCAGTTTGCTTGAGACGCGGCATGACCTTGTCGGCGAAGCGCTTCATCTGGTCGTAGACGCGGTCGTACGACATGCCGCCGTAGCTGAAGTTGGCGATGATATCGTAGTTGCCGACGGTCGCCTTGCGCATCGCGTCTTTCTCGATAAGCTGCTCGGGCGTGCCGATCAGGTTGCCGCCGATATAGGCTTTGTAGGCTTTTTCCGGTCCGCCGGCGGCGTTCATCGCGTCGCCCAGAGCGACATACGTGGCGTAGGACGGCATGTGCTTGAAGTGATCGCCGCCCCATTCGTAGTGGTTGGCGACCTGGTAGAATTGCTTGGCGAAATACTCGTCGGTGTAAGCGCCGACCTCCTCCTCGGTATCGACGCAGACGACGAAGTCGCTGATCATGAACGGCGGCGCCTGCTTGCCGTGGTTGGCCTCGAACGTGGTGCGATAGGCGTTGATTTCGGCCATCGAGTGCGACCAATCACCCTGGCTGAACCGCAGCGCCTTGAGCCCGTACTCGGCAGCCACTTCGGCCGAGGACGGCGACATCGAGACCATCAGCATCCGGTCTCGCGTCCAGTTCTCGGGGCGCGGCCGGATCTCGACCTCGGGCTGCTGGAAGTGCTTGGTATCGGCCTTGACCGTGCCGGTTTCCAGCCCATCCATGATGATCAGGCAGGCCTCGTCGAACAGCTCGCGACTGTCGGCGATGTCGCGGCGAAAGCCGGCGAACTCGCGCCGGGCGGCGCCGCGCCCCATGCCCAGGATGACGCGGCCTTCGGACAGGCTGTCCAGCATCGCCACCTTCTCGACCACGCGTACCGGGTCGTTCCACGGCAGGATAACCGCGGCGGGCATCAGCTTGATAGTCTTGGTCTTGGCCGCGACATAGCTCAGCGCCTGGAGCGGATCGGGGCAGGCGGCGTAGTCGGTGAAATGGTGCTCGACCATCGCGGCGAAATCGAAGCCCATCGCCTCGGCCTCGATCGCGATCTGGGTCTCCTTTCGGAAGAACTCCATGTCGGACATGCCGTGGAGGTTCTGGTAACCGAGATGGACGCCGATCTGCATTGTACAGTCTCCCATTGATCCGGTCCCGGACTGCGGTCCGACTCGGTCTATGGGATAAGGCTATAATATTACCTGGAGCGTTTCAATAACGCATTCCCTGCCGCCCCGGGGCGCAGCACTTACCGATGCAACAGGCCGCTCAGGAACAAGTGCACGCTGTAGCGGGTCGTCCGCTCGATTTCCGCCTCGTCGAGCAAGACACCCCAGGCCATCGTGCTGGCGGGGCCGCCGACGACGAGATGGAGGAAGGCATTGGCCGCGTCGCTCGCTTCCTGCGCATCGGGGCGTGGATCGGTCAGGCGGCGGACGAACAAATCGGTGAGGAACTGCACGGTAGGCCCCGTGCCCTCACGCACCGTGTACTCGGCGATCTCGGGCATGCGGATCGATTCCGCGTTGGTGATACGCATCAGTCGGAGGCCCGCCGGCGTGAGGATGTTGGCGACCAGGATGCTTCCGACTTGTTGCAGGGTTTCCTCCAGGTCGGAGTTTTCCGCTGCGCGCAAGCGGTCGATCGGCACGACCCATTCCTCGATCGCGCGGTGGAGCGCGGCCTTGAACAGCGTCAGCTTGTCGCCGTAGCGGGCATAGACCGTGCGCTTGGCCATTCCGACCGACGCCGTGATCGCCTCGATCGTGGTGCGTTCGAACCCGTGTTCCAGGAACAAGTCGAGCGCCTTGTCGAGCAGTTCGCGGTTGCGCTGCTCGGCCTGGTCGCGGGTAGGCCGCCCAGGGCTGCGATAGACCCGGCGGGTGGCGGCGATAGCTGCTGGTTGGTCCATAGGCCCCGATAAGTATTGAAACGATGTGGGTGACAATATACCAATAGCGCAGAAACGACCCCAGCGCGAGGATCGACGAGCGATTCCCACTGCGGCGAACGAGGGAGAGGCAAGTGGACCAGGCCACGGCGTTACAGGCGGTCGATCTCGAGCCGCGCATCGGCAGCGAACTGAAGGTGGACAAGGCGGCACTTCTCGAAGGCGACGGCGGCATGATCCGTGATCTGCTGGTGCAGCGCGGAGTGCTGATCGTCCGCGACCTCCATCTGACCGACGACGAACAGCGCGCTCTGGCCCGCCGCCTGGGTAACTTGCGGCTCGGCACGGTGAAGCAGGAGGGCGACGAAGGCCTGCTGAAGGTGAGTTTCGACAAGAAGATCAATCCGGAATACGCCCAGTTCTTCTTCGGCACCCTGCTGTGGCACATGGACGGCACGTACGAAGAGATCCCGCCATTCGCCACGTTGCTTTCGCCCCGCGTGCTTTCCCAGACAGGCGGACAGACCGAGTTTACCAATACGTACGCCGCTTACGAGGACCTGTCCGAGGACGAAAAGGCGCAGCTCGACAAGCTGGTCGTCATCCACACGATGCAGGCCGCGCTGTTCCCGGGCAAGCCGGACTGCTCGCCGGAAGAGTTCGCGCTGTGGTGCTCCTATCCCAACCGCGAGCACCCGCTCGTCTGGCAGCACAAGTCCGGCCGCAAGTCGCTGGTGCTGAGCACGTCGGCCTCGCACATAGTCGGCATGCACCCGGCGCAAAGCCGCGACCTGCTGCAGCGGCTGATGTTTCACGCGGCCCAGCCCAAGTACGTCTATCGCCACAGCTGGCGGATGGGCGACCTGTTGATCTGGGACAACACCGGCACGATGCACCGCGTGTTGCCATTCCCGGAGGACAGCGGCCGCCAGCTCCATCGGTTTACGCTGAATGGCGAGGAGCCGATCCGGGCGGCGGCGTAAGTGCGGCTGGCGGTGCGCGAGAATCCGGCTATGACGCGGCAATGTCGCGGCTGATCCTGTTTAACAAGCCTTTCGGGGTGCTGTGCCAGTTCACCGATGCCGGTACGGCTGGTTCGCCGCGCCCGACGCTGTCGCAGTTCATCGACGTGCCGGCGGTCTATCCGGCGGGACGCCTCGATCTCGATAGCGAAGGCCTGCTGCTGCTGACGGACGACGGCCGGCTTCAGGCGCTGATCGCCGATCCGAAGTTCAAGCTGCCGAAGACCTATCTGGCCCAGGTCGAAGGGGAAGTCAGCGAGGACAGCCTCGTCCAACTTCGTCAGGGCGTTCGCCTCAAGGACGGGTTGACGCTGCCAGCCGAAGCCGAGTGCATTCCGGAACCCGAACTCTGGCCCCGCGATCCGCCGGTGCGCTTTCGCAAGACCGTGCCCGACGGCTGGATCAAGCTGACCTTGCGCGAGGGCCGCAATCGCCAGGTCCGGCGAATGACCGCGGCGGTGGGCCATCCGACGTTGCGGCTGGTGCGCTGGGCGATCGGCGAGTGGAGCCTCGACGGCCTCGATCACGGGACCTGGTGCGAGGCGCGCGTTTAGCTCAGTCCGCGGCCTCGAACGCGATGCTGCCCAGATTGCACAAAGTCGCGATCAGATCTCCCGCCGCGTCCGAAGCGATCAGCCCCCTATCCACCACGAAGCGGTCGTGGGCGCACAGCTGCTCGGCGAATAACGCCGCCGCGTCCGCCGCTTCGAAACATTCACCATCGACGAACAGCAGGACCGCGCCGCCGTCCTGCCGGATGAATGAAAAGCGGCTGGCCTGATTGCGGATCAACGGGGTGCCTTCCCCGATGCAGGCGCGAACGTCTTCGAGACCGACCGGGATTTCCGGCTGCCAGTCCATCTCGGGGTACTTCGGCGTGCTGTTGTATCCGCCGAACCAGCGGGCGAACGCCGCGCGGTCGCCCAGCCGCTCGGTGACCAGCGCGTGCAGGCGGTCGATGGCCGCCGATGAGATTTCGCCGGGATTATCCTGCAAGGTCAGGCCGGGGTCTTCGTAGCGATCGTCGTCGTCCATTTCGGCCAGCCGGTCGTCGCACCACGCCGACAGCAGGTCGGCGCGTGCCGGGGCCCGGAAGCCGATCGAATAGGTCATGCAGTCGTCGCTCAGCGCGATCCCGTTGTGGGCGAAGCGTGGGGGCACGTAGAGGATGTCGCCGGGCTCGAGGATCCAGTCCTCGGTGGGCTGGAAGTCGGCGATCAGGCGCACGTTGTCGTTGGGCAGGAGTGGAGTACCTTCGTCGCAGCGCGCTCCCAGCTGCCAGCGCCGCCGACCCTGGCCCTGGATCAGGAACACGTCGTACTGGTCGAAGTGTGCGCCCACCCCGCCGCCGTCGCTCGCATAGCTGACCATCACGTCGTCGATCCGCCAGTTGGGGATGAAGCGGAACGACTCCAGCAATGCGGCGACTTCCGGGACGTGCTGATCGACGGCCTGGACCAGCAGGGTCCACGGCCGCTTTTCGGGCGTGCCGAAGCGGGCGGCGGGGAAGGGGCCGTCCTCGGCCTGCACGCCGCCATCGTCCTGGACGAGCATTCGCGCCTCGACCGTATCCTCGCACGCCAGCCCGGCGAGCTCGTCGGGATCGAGGGGGGGTTCCCAGCGGTCCCACGGATTGCGGATGAGCAGCGGGCGCTGCTGCCAGGTGTCGCGAAGGAACGCGGCGGTATCGAAGCGGGTGAGGTCCATTCCGGCCGCATGGGCGATCGCCCGGGGCGCGTCAAATAAGGTGGCGCGTCATATAAGGCTCAGGCCGCCATCGGTTCCGTCGCCGTTCCCAGTAGCGGGATCCCGATCGAGCGGCGGCCGCTGTAGTCGGTGCGGATCACGATCATCCCGGTTTTCTCGAAGTGGTCGAGCAAGCGGCGCATCCGCCCCGGCGAACTCGTGCCATGGACCCGGGCGAGTTCGGCGTCCTCGGGGCACGGAGCGCCTTCCTGCGCGGCGCGGGCGAGTAAGAGGAACGGCGCCAGCAGGTCTTCGGGCACGTCGCGGGCCAGGCTCAGGAGATCGGCCCACTCCGGCTTGGTCGGATCGGCGATCCCGGCCACCGCAATAGCGAAACCGCGGCGGAAGCGGGTCACATCGTACCCCTCGATCCGCAGGCGGCGCATCCGGCAGCGCACCGAGAAATCCTGGTAGAGCGCAGCCGGCGACTGGAAGGTGCAGTCCGGCTCGGCTGCCATGTCGATCAGGATCGCCGCGATTTCGCACGCGGTTTCCGCTGCATCGGGCGCAGGCGGGGCGTCGAATGCGGGCTCCGGTTCGGCAGCGAAGGCGGCAATCCGCTCGATTACGAGGTCGGGCTCGGGGGCGCGTGGCTGTGGGAGGGGAAGGGCGAGTTCGTCCTGGCTGGGCGCGGCGTGGAGCAGGGCTTGGAGCTCGTCGCTCGACGCGGTTGGGAGCGGGCCGAGGGCATGGCTGACCGAGCGCGATCCGGTCTTGACGGGACCGACCGCGACGGCGACCGGCCGGCGGCTGATCGCAGGTCCGAGGCCGAGGAAATGGCCGCGGGCGAGGTCGCGGATCTGCTCGGCCTGGCGGCGTTCCATGCCGAGGAGGTCGGCGGCGCGGGCCATGTCGATGTCGAGGAAGGTGCGCCCCATCAGGAAGTTCGATGCTTCGGCGGCGACGTTCTTGGCCAGTTTGGCGAGGCGTTGGGTGGCGATAATCCCCGCAAGTCCGCGCTTTCGGCCGCGGCACATCAGGTTGGTCATCGCCGCGAGCGACAGCCGGCGGACTTCGTCGCTGACTTCGCCGGCGACGGCGGGGGCGAACAGTTGGGCTTCGTCGACGACGACCAGCGCGGGGAACCATTCTTCGCGCGGGGCATCGAACAAAGCGGCGAGAAACTGCGCTGCGCAGCGCATTTGGGCTTCGATTTCAAGGCCGTCGAGCGCCAGGACGACCGAGGCGCGGTGCTTGCGGACCCGGGCGGCGAGGCGGGTCAGTTCGGCGCCGGAGTAGGCGGCGCCGTCGATGACTATATGACCGAACGGGTCTGCCAGGGTGACGAAGTCACCTTCCGGGTCGATCACGATTTGTTGAACGATTCCAGCGCTTTCTTCGAGAATTCGGCGCAGCAGATGCGACTTTCCGGAGCCGCTGTTGCCCTGGACGAGCAGGCGTGTGGCGAGGAGCTCCTCGAGGTCGATCGTCACCGGAACCGCCCCGGAATCACCAATTACGATCGTTGCGCCCATGCCAACCGCCGTATCTGCGTGTCAGCCAGCGGGCCACCTCCGCGCCACCCTTTTCCACGGCCCCGCGACGAGCAGGCCACGAAAAGGGCGGCGGGATCGCTCCCGCCGCCTCGTTTTCGAATGGTCGCCCCGATCGGGACGGCAACTCAGAACGGCAGGTTGTAGAACCTTACCGCGTTGTCCTGCAGGACCTTCTTGGTGTTCTCGTAGGTATGATTCGCGAAGACGTCCTTCAGGTGATCCTGCACGCCCGGATAGAGCGAGGTCGGATGCGGGAAGTCGGTTTCGAACATGACGTTGTCGACGCCGATCGTCTCCAGCAGCAGCTTGGGGCCGACCTTCTCGAACCAGAAGCTGCACATGAAGTGATCGCGGAAGTACTGCCACGGGCGGCGCTGCAGCTTCTTGGAGAAGCGCGGCAGCATTTCGTTGAACTGGTGCTCCAGCGCTTCGACCGCGAACGGGACCCAGCCCATGCCGCTCTCGATCAGGCCGATCTTGAGCTTGGGGTGCTGGTCGAGCCGGCCGGAAACCATCCAGTTGCCGAGCGTCGCCGCGTTGCCGATCGAGAACATCGTCGCGACCACCGACAGGGTCTGCTCGAACTGGAAGCCTTCCCAGGTCAGGGTGTTGGGATCGACCGCCGAGTTCAGGTGGAAGTTCAGCGACGTGCCCGATTCTTCGCACATTTCGAGCAACGGGGTCCAGTAGTCGTGGTTGAAGCTGGGCACGCCGACCCGCTCCGGGGTGTCGGGCAGGACCAGGCCCTTGAGGCCCATGTCGATGCAGCGGCGCAGCTCGGTTTCCATCGCCTTCTGATCCCAGAAAGGCAGATGGATCATGTTGAAGATGCGCTGGCCGCTCTGTTCCTGGATGTCGTGCGTCGCGTCGTTGTACATCTGGACGATCGACAGCGCGAGCGCGGGATCGCCAAGGCTCATCAGCGCGCCGGCCTGGGTCACGCCCGAGTTCTGGAAGGCGATCTGGGCATAGATGCCCATGTCGTCCATGGCCTGGAGGCGTTCCTTGACCAGGTGGCCGCCGGGATGGGCCTGTTCCAGCTTGGGGAATGCCAGGCGGCCGAGCAGCTTGTTGTGGTCCTTGCGGATCACGTTGCCGCCCATCGAACCGAAGTTCCGATCGCCGACGTACCAGCGCTCGACGCCGTCGCTGTCGAGCTTCACGTAAGGAACCTTGTCCTTCAGCGCGGCGGGGGCGCGGCTGGTGAACAGGTCGGGCGCTTCGGTGATGTGCGTGTCGCAATCGACGATCTTGATCCCGGCGAACATCGGATCGAGCCCGCCCGACTGGGTGGCGTAATCGACTTCACGGATCACGCCGCCTTCGGTGTAACCCTCTGCGGACCAGTATTTGCGGGCGGACTGGGCCAGTTCCTTGGCGTCAGCGTCTGCCATAATAATTCTCCCAATGCGGAAAGTCTATGAACGCCCTATCGCACCGCCGGGTCCCGAACTCAATGCGCGCGACACCGCAGCCGCGATAATGCGGGGCGGACGCGGCATTTTTATCCGCGGGAGGCAGGATCTGGTCCGCCGCTGCAGGAGCGGGAGCCGGTCGTCCCCGTGCCGGCGGGGCCTAGCTGCCGATCCGGGCGAGGACCGCTTCGCTTTCCAGCCACAGCCGCCGGGCTGCCGCATCGTCGAGCGCTTGCGGCGCCGGGGCGACTTCCGCCTGGGCGTGGAAATAGCGCCCGCCGTCGCGGCCGCCTTCGGGATCGGTGGCGAGCCACACGATCGTCGCGGCGGCTTCGTCGGGCTGGGTGTCGGCATGCGCCGCCATGTAGCTGCGCATCTGTTCGTCGCCGTGATTGCCGAAGTTGCTGGCGACGCGGCCGGGGTGCATCGCCTGCGCGGTGATCCCGGCATCCGCGAAGCGGCGGTCGAGTTCGCGGGTGAACAGGATGTTCGCCAGCTTGGCCTGGCAATAGACCCCGCCCGTGGTGAAGGAAGCGAACATGTTGAGATCATCCCAATGCATGCCCGGGCAATGTTCGTGGCCCGACGACGACGTGGCGATCACCCGGACCGTGCCCGGCGCGCCCGCTGCCGCCGTCGCCTTGAGCAGCGGCAGCAGCAGGCGCGTCAGGACGAACGGGGCGAAGTGGTTGGCGGCCATCGTCGCCTCCAGCCCTTCGCTCGTGCGGTAAAGCTGGTCGCGCACGCCGCCGGCGTTGTTGATCAGCACATCGAGCCGCGCGGTCAGCGCGGTGATCTCGCCCGCGACGCGCCGCACGTCGGCCATCTCGGTGAAGTCGCCGCGCAGGAAGTCGATCCGGCCGGCGGGACTGGCGGCAGCGCGCAGTTCGGCCTCCGCCTGGGCGCAGCGCGCGGGATCGCGGCCGATGCCGATCACGTGCCAGCCGCGTTCGGCGAGCATGCGCGCGGCGGCCTTGCCGATGCCCGCGCTGGCCCCGGTTACGACCGCGACTGGACGGGATTCAGGGGGGCGGGAGGCGTCGCTGTTCAACCGATCTCTCCCGCCAGGGCCTGTTCGAGGACGGGCTCCTCCGGCTGGCGCGGTCCGCCGCCGGCCCAGCGCATTCCGGTGAGGCCGAACGCCACCGCACCGAGCAAAGTCCCGGCGGCGGCGAGCAGCAGGAACGGCACGTAGCTGTCCGACTGGTGCAGGGTGAAGCTGAGCACCAGCGATCCCAGGGCGCTGCCCAGGCCGATGCTCATCGTCATGAAGCTCAACATCAGGCTGAAGTTCTTCAGGTCGAAATTGCGCGAGATCAGG